>JBLNBY010000332.1:0-4703 GCA_050260295.1 Bacteroidota bacterium | reverse complement strand
CGAGGTTGAATCGCTGGCCAGCAGCGTGGCCGACAACGGTGGGGTGTACTTTGTTCCTGCCTTCTCCGGGCTATACGCGCCATATTGGGACTTGACCGCCCACGGGACAGTCGTCGGGCTGACCCACTTCAGCCGCCGCGCTCACTTGGTGCGGGCGACGCTGGAGGCAATCTGTTACCAGACCAAAGACGTGGTTGGCACGATGATTGAGGAGTCTGGACACGAGGTTGGCGAGATGCGGGCCGACGGCGGGGGGACCAGGAACGCCTTCTTGATGCAGCTGCAGTCGGACATCCTGGGCCGAACCGTCAAAGTCTCCACCAACCTGGAGTCCACCTGCCTCGGTGCGGTCTATCTCGCAGGCGTGGCGGTTAGGTTCTGGCCCGATCTGCCCAGCCTGCGAGGCCAGTGGAAGGCGGCCGCGGTCTACCAACCGGAGTGGACCGAGGAGCGGCGGGAGGCGAGCTACCGGGGTTGGAAGACGGCGGTGGCCAAGACGCGGTACAATGGTTGAGATACTGGCTTCGTCCCGGTCCGGAGGAGTGTACGAATCTCCGTCGAAGCACATGCAGAGCCAAGTTATGGCATTTGCAGCCTGGGGAGAATCAGAACGGCCTAAGGAGACGCTGACGATGAGCGCACTAGATCTTCCCCGCATCGAGGAGCGGAGCATCGTCCCGATCTACTATCAGATCCAGGAGATTCTTCGGCAGAAAATCCTGGCGGGATACCCGCCAGGGCAGCGCATCCCTTCCGAAGCGGAGCTGCAGGACCATTTCAAGGTTAGCCGGGCGACTATCCGCAAGGCGATCGATGCGTTGGTGAGTGCCGGGGTTCTCGAACGCAAACGGGGCAGCGGCACGTATGTGGTGGAACCCAAGATCGACGAACTCCTTTCGCACCTAATCAGTTTCACGGAGGAAATGGAGTTGAAGGGAATGAGGCCTTCGACTCGCGGCCTTTCCGTGGAATTTGTCGAGCCTCCAGCGACGGTCGCTGCCGCACTGAGGGTAGGGACGGACCAGAAGGTCTTGCGGATTGAAAGGTTGAGGTGTGCCAACGACCAACCAGTCGTTGTCCTGACAGTGTATCTGTCCCCGCATCTCCCTGTGTCGAGGGATGACGACTATTCTGGCTCTTTATATCGCTTACTGGAGAACAAGTATGGCGTCGAGATCGCCACAGGGGACCAGGTCATAGAGGCGGCGTCTGCCAGGGAGCACGAGGCACGCCTTTTGGAAGTCCGTAAGGGTGATCCGGTGCTGGTGATTAAGCGAACCGAATTCGGGGTTGACGGCCAACCGCTGGACTACGTGAAAGGGGTCTACCGGGCAGACCGGTACAGTTACCGCATCCAGCTGCACCGCAGCCGGATGAGACGCTAGGGCCAGGGCCGCTATGTAGGGCGGTTCGGCCGGTAAAGGAGGTCGGAAAGATGCGTTATCGCAGACTGGGGTCAACCGAACTCGAAGTCTCAACGGTCGGTTTTGGGGCATGGGCTATCGGGGGGAACCAGTGGGGACCGGTCGACGACCGAGACTCAGAAGACGCGATCCTTCGGGCGCTGGACCTTGGGATCACCTTCTTCGATACAGCCGACGTGTACGGGTTCGGCCACTCCGAAGAAGTGGTAGGCCGGGCGCTGCTCAAACATCGCGGCAAGATCGTTCTAGCGACGAAGGGCGGTCTGCGGTGGGATGCGACCGGGCGGGTCTGGCGTGACGCTTCCGCTGCCTACCTTACCCAGGCGGTCGAGGACAGCCTAAGGAGGCTCAAGACCGACTTCATTGATCTTTACCAGATCCACTGGCCTGATCCGAAGACCCCTCAGGCGGAAACCATGGAGTGTCTGCAGAAGCTGGTCGATCAGGGCAAAATCCGGTACGTCGGTGTGTCCAACTACTCCGTCGATCAGCTGACGGAAGCCGCACAGACCCGGCGGGTCGACGCCTTGCAGCCGGTGTATCACCTGCTCGACCGCTCAGCAGAGAAAGACCTGTTCCCGTATTGCGCTTCTCAGCACATTGGTGTGGTGGTCTACGGCCCCATGGCACATGGGATGCTGGCGGGGCGTATTGACGAACACACTACGTTTTCAGACAACGACTGGCGGTCGACCTCTCCTGAGTTTACGGGGGAAGGCCTCCGGCGCAACGTGGCGGTCGCCAAGGAGGTCTCCAGGTTGGCGGCCGAATTGGGGAAGGGTCCCAACCAGTTGGCGACGGCCTGGGTGTTGGCGAACCCCGCAGTCCATGTGGCGATAGTCGGAGCCAAGAACTCTCGACAGGTGGAGGGGAACGTCGGAGGCGATTTCGAGGTGCCGGCGGAGTACCTGGAGAAACTGGATCGGCTTGTCTCCGACCGGCAGTGGGCCGACGCGCCCTTCCCGAAGCCATAACCTGTAGGGAAGGAGCAGACAGCTGTGGCGCTACTGGCGATCGACTTCGGCACGACAAACTGCAAAGCTGGCGTGTTTGCCCAGGACGGGCGCCAACTTGCTGTGGCGACGCAGCGGACTCCGTCCCACCAGGACCAGTGGGGTACTGTCTGGTACGCCGAGGAAGTCTGGGAGACCGTCCGGGTTTTGGTCAGGCAGGTCGTGGCAGAGGCAACCTCGGAAGAAGGGTCCATCGAAGGAATCTCCACTTCCAGCGTGGGTGAATCCGGGGTCCTGCTGGATGCCGCCGGACGGCCCCTTTACCCCATCATAGCCTGGTATGACACTCGGACGCTGGCTGAACGCGACTTCTGGGCTACCCATTTCGGGGAGCAGGAGCTGCGGTGCTTGACAGGGCTGCCGCTGGATCCCATCTATTCCATCAACAAGCTCATGTGGATGCGCACCCATGCGCCAGAGGCTGTTGAAGGCGCCCGGCGTTTCCTCCTGATGGCTGACTGGCTGGCCTTCAAGCTCAGCGGGGAACAGGTGACGAATTATTCGCTGGCTTCTCGGACGATGTCCTTCGACTTGGCCCATCGCCGCTTTGCCGAGGAGATACTGGACTTGGCCGGCTTGCCGCAGGACATCTTTGGCGAGGCCGTTCCGAGCGGGACGGTGATCGGTGGCCTGTTACCGGAGATGGCGGAGGAGCTAGATCTCATCCAGGGGATCCCAGTGGTGGCGGGGGGGCAGGACCATGTCGTAGCAAGCCTCGGTGCCGGCTTGGCTTCTCCTGGACGCCTGCTCAACTCCACCGGGACGGCGGAAACAGCTTTGGCGATCGTGCAGGGGGATCTGTCTTCGATGGCTGCGCCGGGAGTTACCTTAGGGTGCCATGTGGTGAATGACTTTGTCTACGCGATGACTACCATGCGTGCTTCTGGGGCATCGACCGAGTGGGCCTTGCGGGAGTTCGCAGACCTGGGACAGAACCGGCCGTCCAGCGGGGGCCAGCCGGCGCCGGGGTACGAGACACTCCTGCGGCTCCTGGAAAAAGGCCAGGCGGCCGATAAGGGGTTGTTCTTCTTCCCTCTCTTGCGCGGCAGCCTGGTCCCGGACAATCACCCGGAGGCAACCGGGGCTTTCCTGGGCTTACGTGATACGCACACCAGGGCGGATCTGGCCCGGGCAGTGTTCGAAGGAGTGTGTCTCGAAGCGGCCTACGAGGTGGACTACCTGAGGCAGGTCACTGGGGTTGGCCTGGACAGGGCGATCGCCGTGGGCGGCGCCACTAAAAACCCTTTGTGGATGCAGATCAAGGCTGACGTATATGGCCTTCCGGTGGACGTTCCGGTGGTTCAGGAAGCGGCGCTGTTGGGAGCCGCCATGCTGGCTGGCCTTGGGGTCGGCCTGTACCGGAACGTCGCGGAAGCGGTCGTCCGGACGACCCAGGGGGCTGTAACTTATGCCCCCGATCCAGAGCGGCGGGCCTTCTGGGTCTCGGCCCAGGAACGCTACAACAGCATGCGGCAGACACTGCTCCAGCTCGCGGGGTGACAGCATTGGTCATAACTGTGACGCTCAACCCGATCGTCGACTATACCGCTGCCCTCCCTGCGCTCAGCCTGCATCAGTTGAACCGGATCGCGCAGGTCAGGCGTGATCCCAGCGGCAAGGGGTTGAACGTCTCACGGATGCTGGCGGCCTTGGGCGTCCCGTCAAAACCCTTCTGCTTGCTCGGCGGTGACCAGGGCCGCTACATCCTCGACGTCTTGACACGTGAAGGCCTCGAGCCCGAGGTGACCTGGATTCGGGGAGAGACCCGGCTGGGCCTCAAGATCTTTGAGACGGGCACGTCACGGCTGACCGAGGTCAACGAACAGGGGCCAGAGATCACTTCTGAAGAACTGGCGCGCCTGCTTGCCGCAGTGAAAGCGGCCTGCAAGCGGGGCGATTGGCTGGTGCTCTCCGGCAGCCTCCCGCGCGGCGTGCCGGAGACGGTCTACGCCGACCTGACCCGTTTTGGTCGGGAGAAGGGAACACGAGTGGTGCTCGATGCCGACCGGGAGCCGTTTCGTTTGGCCGCCCAGGAGCGCCCCTACCTCGTGAAGCCCAACGCTTTCGAGGCCGCTCAGTTCCTTGGCGACACGGTGCAAACCGAGGAAGAGGTGCAAGTGGCTGCACGCCGCCTACGGGAGTGGGCGGAGGTAGTCTTTCTGACGCTTGGGGAACGGGGGGCCGCCCTGGCAGCAGAAGACAAGTACATTCGCGCTTTCCCTCCCCCGGTGATGCCGAAAAGCACCGTTGGCTGCGGCGACATTTT
>JBLNBY010000331.1:0-4736 GCA_050260295.1 Bacteroidota bacterium | reverse complement strand
GCCTGCAGGGCGGTTCCGTTTTGCCATTCCTTGTACCTCCTCGGGGTTGTTACCCCTTGCGGGGTTCAGCTATAGCTTCTCCGAGAACAGCCTTGCGAGTAAGGTGACGAGAGCAAAACTTTTTGCAGCAAGAGTAAACATTTCCCAACTCGCCTGCGGGTGGGGACAGAGGGTGAGAGTTGGGAAACGAGGTTGGGGAGGTCGCCAGTTGGGTTCGGTAGGAAAGATGCCCTTACATGTTCCGATTCCAGTCACTGTGCTGCAGGCCAGGCGGCTCAGTCCTGATGCCCGCCTGATCTATATGCAGTTGCTGTTACAGGCCAGGACAGGACAGGGTGAGGGTGTAGCCGACTTCAAGCAGCTCGAGGAGGTCCTCGGGATTTCCCGGGCCAAACTGGAGACTTCCTGGAATGAACTCGAAGACAACGGGCTGCTCGAGACGCTCAGAGCCGAGGGTGGCAGCCGGGGCTACCTCTTGGTGCCCTTCGACGAAGTGGATTGGCCTCTGGTAGGCGCAGTAGCCAGCAAGCATAAGTCGAGACCGGTGGCTGGTAGGCCGGATGACCAGACCAATGACAGCAGGACGGCCGTTGGTCTCGGAGTGGGCACTATGAGTACTTCCGGTCCGCTGGGCGGTGCTGAGGCCATGGGTGCTGCACCGGGGCAGAGGACGGTATCGCCAGTCACCAGGCCGTCCTGGGCTGGCGTCCCCGACCGGATGCTCACGCTTCAGCAAAAGGTGCAGAAGTATCAACTGGAAAAGGTACTGGCCTACGCGTACCAGAAAATCGGACAAGATTTCACCCCGCAGATGGCAGATATGGTGGTTGGTTGGGCGGAGGAGGAGTCATTCCACTTTCCTCCGGCAGTAATCAAGGCCGTAATCGATGAATGTATCCGGCGGGACAAGCTTCACCCCCACTACATGCAGAAGGTGGCGGAAAATTGGCACAAACAGGGCATTCGGACTACAGCCCAGGTGGCGGAGATTTCCCGGCGCAATAACGAACGGCTGCGTCGCTACCGGCTGATCACCCGTCGTCTGAACCTCTCCCGGAAGTTGACCGAGGATGAGATGGCACTGTGTGACAAGTGGGCGGAGGAATGGTATTTCTCCGACGAATTGATCCTTGCTGCCTGTGCTGAAACGGTGCGAACCTCTTCACCCAGCTTTGCTTATATAGATGCAGTGCTGCAGGACTGGCGGCGTCAGAACGTGCGCACGATAGCCGACGTTGAGGCTCGCCGGGCCGCCAATGCCGGGAAGAATGCGCCCGACGGCAGCGAAGTGCCGGCTACGAACCCGCGGGGGCAGCGGGTTTCCAGTGCCAGGACACAGGTAGCGGCCGCGGCAGCCGCAGCTGATGAACGAAGGCGTCCGCAGGATTACTGGGGTGCTTACTACCGTCTGGTTGGTAGGGAGGAAGATGGTCCGGCGGGAGATTTAGCGTTCTTGCAGTCGCCCTCAGACACAGTTGATGACGGTGAGCCGGCAGGGGCGACCGCCGGAGATGGGCGCGAAGAGGAAGAGCTCGAGGACGTGGATGTCGACGGGAGGTTTGGAAACAAGTAGCGGGAGGTGAAAGGAATGTCAGGGCAGGAAAGCTTGAAACAGTTTTTCGAGAGTCTGCTTCCAGAGCTCAAAAAGTGGGACTTCCCGGAACAGGCCTACCTTTCTTACCTCGCCGACTTCGAGATGCTTTTGCGCGACGCCCAGGCCTGTCAGGACTGTCAGGGACGGGAACACTGCAAGGCCCTGACTCCCGGCCACCCGCTCCGTCTACACGAGGCGGGAATAAAGCTCTACGGGGAACCGGCCTTTGCCGTCGCCCCTTGTGCCCGTGAGCTCGAGCGTCGGCAGCAACAGTGGCTGCAGGCGGCCATCAAGTCGGCGCGGCTGCGACGCTCCGACCTGATGCAGACCTTTGCCACCTTTCGAGTCTCGCCCCAAAACCGTGCCGTCTTTCGTGCTTGCCTGGCCTATGCCACTCAGTACCGACCGCAAGAGACTGATTATGGCCTGATCCTGCTCGGTCCGGTTGGTACGGGCAAATCTCACCTGGCGAGCGCCATCCTCAACTTCCTGCGCCAGCGGCATATGGCCGGACTGCTCAAGGTGGACGTCTCGGAGCTATTGAGCGAGATGCGCAGCACGGTGGCGGGTGGCGGTGAAACCGCCTCGTTGGTGGAGGCAGCCAAGACGGCCGAGCTGTTAGTTCTCGACGACCTGGGGCAGGAGTACCAGACCGAATGGGCGCGGTCGGTACTGGGAGAGCTGATAAACGCCCGCTACCTCGACCGGCGTCCTCTCATCGTCACCACCAACCTGGACCTGGATGCTCTCCGCCGGATTCTGACCGACAGAGTCGCTTCCCGACTCCTGGGAATGAGCAGAGTATTGGTGCTAGACGGCCCGGACTTTCGAATTCACCAGCATCGTCTGTTGCAGGCGGTTTCTCCGGAAGGAATCAATCCACCACAAGACGAATATGGTGTAGTGCCCAACAACTGAATAGACGTCAGGTGGAAGGTGCCTCCCGAGCGGATCTTTGGAATCGCTCGGAGCAGGAGAATAGGGAAGAGGGTCCCGGCTGCTTGGGCCGGTAAACCCCGCGGTCCCGCCACTGTACCGGTGAGTCCGACCTTAATTACCACTGGCCGTTGCCTGCAAGAAGAGTGGGAGAGGCTGGGAAGGTAGGGACGGACGATGAGCTGAAGCCAGGAGACCTGCCTTCCACTGTCACCGGCCTTCGCGGAAAGGAGATGGTGAACCGGTATGACGGCCACCTAACGTGCGTCTGCAGGCAGAATGGGCCCTGCTCGCGCTGTCTTCTACTGGTCCACCCTCGTCGGGTGGTTTTTTTATGGTCTCTCACATAGTCTGCTTTGTTTTTACGGTCCAAGGAGGTGGCTCCCGTGTTCATACGGGTAAGGAAAGCTCAGTTACTTGGCTTGGCCAGCGTTTTCGTATTGCTTGCTGCGTCATTCGCGTCGGCATTTACGGTGACGGCTTCTTCAGCCGAGGCCACGTCGACGTTTTTCAGCCCTGTGACCCTGGTGGACGCTACCGGAACCAAGGTGACCGTGGCCCGGGAACCCCAACGCATCATTACCCTTGCTCCCAGTCTGACAGAGATGGTCTACGCCCTGGGTCTTGCGCCGCGAGTAGTGGGCGTCAGCGCGTGGAGCGATTACCCGCCCGAGGCGGCCGAAAAGCCGGTGGTTGGGGATGCGTTTGCGCTCAATCGGGAAAAGATCCTGGCCCTCAAGCCTGACCTCATCTTCGCAGATCAGAATCTTCAGCCCCAGGCTGCTGCGGAACTGCGCCAGCTAGGCCTGCCGGTCTTTGTCATCGCCCCCCAGACCTTGGATGAGGTTCTGGCGTCGATCTCGACGCTAGGCCAGCTGACCGGGGCAACGCAGTCCGCTGATCAACTGGTACGCAATCTGCGAAACCGGATCGAGGCTGTACGGAGTCGTACTGGCAAACTCGCTGTCGATGACCGGCCACGTGTTTTCGTCGAGATTTGGAACGATCCGCTGATGCCCGCCGGGCCCGGCAGCCACCTCGATGAGCTCGTGACTCTCGCGGGAGGAGTCAACGTGGCGGCCGCCACCGGACAAGCGTGGCCACAGGTCAGCCCCGAATGGGTGCTGGCTCGCAATCCGCAAGTCATCGTTCTGACTTTGCACAACAAGGCCGAAGTCTTGGCCCGGCCGGGTTGGAACGTTACCGAAGCCGTTCGCGCGGGGCGAGTGTTCGAGGTGGTTCCCGATCCGCTCGTACGGACGGGTCCGCGCCTGGTCGATGGTCTGGAAGCGTTGGCCCGGCTGCTCCATCCGGAGATCTTCGACAAATAAGGGTAGGTGTGGGTGGCAGCCATGTTTCGGCGTCGCTGGCAGATACTGTTATTGGGTTTGGCCGTGACGACACTGGTCCTGGCGGTGGTAGCGATCGTGTTGGGGCCGGTGAGGATCCCTATCCGTCAGGTCTTGTCCCTGCTGTGGGAGGGTGTGTTCTCCGGTTCGAGTACTGGTCCCGGGGCAGCCGGAGGGGCCGGGGCAGTGGCGGTTGAGCGCGAACTCTATGGTACTATCCTCTGGCAACTGCGGCTTCCCCGTATTCTGCTGGCGCTCGAGATAGGGCTGGCCCTAAGCCTGGCTGGTACGGCTTACCAGGGGGTTTTTCGCAACCCCCTGGCCGATCCCTATATCCTGGGGGTATCCTCCGGCGCTGCCCTGGGCGCGACCATCGGCTTTGGCTGGATGGTCACCCGCAGTCTGGCGGGCGGGGCATTGATTCCGCTCTTTGCGTTTGCTGGAGCACTTGTCAACACGTTCTTGGTCTATGGACTTGCCCGGTCTTCTGGACGTATGCCAGTCACGGCCCTGCTGCTGGCCGGAGTGGCCGTCAGCGCTCTCAGCAGTGCCCTCGTATCGGTCATTCTGCTTTTCTCCGGGGACTGGCTCAGGCAAATCGTCTACTGGACCATGGGATCGCTGGCGAACGGCAGCTGGCGGGAGGTCCGGCTCCTCTTGCCTTTCCTCCTGCTGGGGTCTGCCACGATCCTGTTTTCCGCCCGGGCTCTCGATCTTTTCCTGCTGGGGGAAGAACGGGCGGAGAGCACCGGCCTTGCAGTCGAAAAGGCGAAACTGCTTCTTCTGACCGCCGGGGCGCTGCTTGCCGCTGCGGCCGTGGCCGCCGGCGGCGTCATCGGCTTCGTCGGGCTGATCGT
>JBLNBY010000330.1:0-3033 GCA_050260295.1 Bacteroidota bacterium | reverse complement strand
GCCTGCTCGAAGACGACCGGGAAGCCAGCGGTGATGATGGCGGCATCCACCCCACCCGGGCAAGCCTTTTCGACCTCGCCCTTGAGGTCTTGCGTCTTGGTGTTGACCTGGTGGGTCGCCCCGAGCTTGGCCGCCACCTCCAGGTTGAAGGGGGCCACATCGGTGGCGAAGATGGTGGTAGCACCAGCCGCTTTGGCCGCCATGATCGCGGTCAGGCCAATCGTCCCAGCCCCGAGGACGACCACTGTGGAGCCCAAGGTCACACCGGCCCGGCGGGCCGCGTGCATCCCGACCGCCAGCGGCTCAACGGTGGCTCCCTGCTCAAAACTCACCTCTTCGGGTAGGTAATGAACGCTGTCCTGCCGGCAGACGAAGTACTCGGCGAGCGTCCCCTGCCAGCCATCCATCCCGATGGTCGCCTTGCTCAGGCAGAGTTGGTAGAGGCCTCTGCGGCAGTAGTCGCAGTGCCCGCAGGCGATCTGCGGCTCCATGGTGACCCGGTCGCCAGGTTTGAAGCCCTTCACGCTGGTGCCGACTTCGGCTACCTCACCGGCCATCTCGTGGCCCAGAATGACGGGACACTTGCGGAACGGATGAACCCCCCGGAAGGTGTGCAGGTCGGATCCGCAGATGCCTGTAGCCCTGACGCGGATGAGGACGTCGTTCGGACCCATCTCCGGCACAGGCAGGTCGAGCAGTTTGATCTTGAACGGTTCCTGGCACATGGCTGCCTTCATGGTCTTGGACACTAAGATTCCTCCTCGCAACCTCAGCTCTTGAAGAGAAACAAGGATGTCAGCTGGCGTACAGTTGGCGTCGCAGTAGATCGACAGCCAGCGGAGGACTCGTGAGGACCGGAACAGGAGTCTTACCCAACAGAGGGGCCAGACGAGCCATAGATGCTTGGGCGAGCATGATCACATCGACCTCGCCAGCCATTTGGGCGACCAAGCCTTTCAGGATTTGGTCGTGCTTGTCCAGGTCACCGGCCGCCAGAGCAGCAAAAGCCTCAGTGCTGCAGGCAGTTTGGACCTCCACCCGCTTGCCAACCTGCCGGGCTTTCTCCCTGACCAGGGACGAGGACGGGCCGAGCGTGGTGGACGCGGTAGCAACGATGCCGATGCGGGTCCCAAGGCGTACCGCCTCTTCGCACATGGCGTCGTCGATTTTGATCACCGGAATGCTGACCAGGGGGCGCACGGGGTCGACGGCCGGTGACACAGACGAGCAGGTCACGAGCACCGCATCGGCCCCGAACTCCTCCGCCGAGACGGCCAACCTTCCCAAGCGCCGTACGACCTGCGGAGTGATGGCCCCCTCCCGCAGCGTTTCTCGGAGCAGCGATTCATCGAGCATGTGGACGAGGTTGAGATCCGGGAAGGCCTCGGCGAAGGTCTGACCGAGCGGCTTGGGAAGCACCTGCACTGTATGGATCATGACCAAAGCTTTGGACACACCATCACCCTCCCAAGAAATCGCGGCCGTAGCGCAAACGTCCCCCAATCAAAAGTTGTCGATCTATTCTCCATACAGAGAGTATTCTCCTTGTATACAATAGCGGAAATCTTAAGTCTGTTTTCTCCGGGAGGGTATCGCTCCAGGATTGCGAAGAGTGATGAGCGGAACAGCCGCCGCCGACAAATGGGAGGGACGAAACGTGAAAGGGATATGGCTCACCGCGCCGCAGACTTTTTCCTACCAGGAACTCCCCCGTCCGGAGCTTACGCCAGGAAGCGCCCGGGTCAAGGTCGAGCGGGTCGGCATCTGTGGCTCTGACCTCAAGATTTTCAGTGGCGAAAACCCCTTCGCCCGTCTACCGCTCATCCCTGGCCACGAATTCGCCGGGACGGTCAGTGAAGTGGACTACGAATCCCGGTTCAAGGTAGGCGATCGGGTGGTGGCCATGCCGCTTCTAAGCTGCGGCACCTGCGAGTATTGCCAAAAGGGCGAGGTCAACCATTGCGCCGAGCTTAGCGTGCTGGGTGTTCACCGTCACGGAGCCTACGCAGATGAGGTCGTGCTTCCCGAACGCCTGCTCTTCCCGTTGCCGAACGACCTCCCCTGGGGCGCAGCGGCACTGGTCGAGCCTGTGGCCGTCGCCGTGCACAACATGCGTCGCGGGGCAGTGAAGACCGGAGACCGGGTGCTGGTCCTGGGCGCTGGGACGATCGGCCTCTTGATCGTTTCCCTGGCGAAGCTCTCCGGCGCAGCACATGTGACCGTCACCGACCTCTTCCCGAGCCGTCTCGCCTTAGCCCGCGAATTCAAGGCTGACACCACGGTCAACGTCAAGGAAGTGGATATCCGAGACATCGCCGCCGCGCAGGGCGGGTTCAACGTGGTCTTCGACGTAGTCGGGAACCGAAAGACTCTCGACGACGCCACTTTTGCCACTCGCCCGGGCGGTCGCATCGTCCTCGTCGGCGTCCCTCACGAACCCTACGAAGCGGTCAACGTCAAAAACATCTTCGCTCACGAGTTGGTCTTCACAGCGTCCAGGCTCTACGACACCCAAGACTTTGCGCAGGCCGTCACCTTAATGGGTGAAAAGAGAATACCGGCCGAAAAACTGCTGTCCCTCACCCTACCCTTGGCCGGCCTGGCAGAAGGCCTTGAGCGGCTCAAATCAGACCCAGAGCACGTGATCAAGGTCCTGCTACAGCCGTAGTCAAGAGCCGGCTATCGGCGTTAGTCTCTTTCCTGTATGACAGAGTACTGCGAAGAGCGCATGCGCACGAGGTAGCGCCACACCCCTCGGAAGCACATGAACCTGAGGGATTGCCTCCGCCGGACCCCTGAGGAGATGGAGAGGCACCACCGAAACCTGGAGTGAGGGGCGAAGGCGGGCGGCCGCGCTCCCGCCTGGCAACGGCCATCGGTTCGGGAAAGCCTCTCCCTTGGGTAACCGGCCCTTACCTCCGAGCGATCAGCAGAACCCCGCCCAGGCACAACAGTATGCCGACGGCATTCGCCAACGTTAACCGCTCATGAAAGAAGACGAGGCCGATGGGGATAAGCAACAGGCTCACCAGG
>JBLNBY010000329.1:0-6036 GCA_050260295.1 Bacteroidota bacterium | reverse complement strand
CGTCAGTCGAAACCGACGTATGGTGGGATGGGGAAGCCTCGTCTCAGCCGTCTCAGGCCCCGTGTCAGGCAATGAATTCACCACCGTCGACGTTGATCACGTTGCCGGTGATCCAGTCAGTGCCCGAAGAAGCAAGCACCGCTATGGCCCTGGCGATGTCCTCGGGTCGAGTCAGGCGGCCGCTCGGGTTGTGCTGTACGCCCTGACTCAGCATCTCTTCATGCCCGGGGATCTTCCGCAGGGCCGGTGTATCGGTGACGCCGGCACGAATGGCGTTGACGGTGATGCCCCGGGGGGCGAGTTCGACCGCGAGCTGGCGGCAGTGGGACTCGAGTGCAGACTTGGCCGCCGAGACGGCGCCGTAGGAGAACCAGGCCCTGGCAGATCCAGCGCTGGTCATGGCATAGATGCGGCCGTGAGGAGCGAAAAGATCGGCGCGTACCAGATCTTGCACCCAGTAGACCAGGGAGTTGGCCATTACGTCCACGGTCATTTCCAGTTGCGACTGGCTTATGGCATCCTCAGGGCGTTCGGTGATGAAGGGTTTGAGACTTCCGAAGGCCAGCGAATGCAGCAGGACCCTGATCTTGGCCTGACGCTCCTGCAGGGCCTGTACCACCTGCGCCCGCGTTTCCGCGGCGGCCGCGTTGAGGTTGAAAAAGAGCGCCTGCCGGCCGGCGGAAAGGATGGCCGCTTTGACTTCCTCCGCCTGGGGCAGCGTAGCCCGGCGGTCCAGATGCACTCCGACGATGTCCATCCCGGCGGTGGCCAATTCCAAGGCGACGGCCTTACCGAAGCCGCTCGATACCCCCAAGATCAGTGCCCATCCTTCGAGGCGGGGCAGGTCGGCAGGCCGGTTGGCGGGTGATATTTCCACGGACACAAGTACTCCTCCTTGCAATGCGCGGCGGGCTGTACGCCCGGCAAACGGGCGGTGCGGACAACCATGACGGAAAGGCAAGCCGGGTTGAGGCGAAACATCCCTGGCCGCTGTAAACTTCAGTATTCGTCAATCCCGGAGGAAATCCTACCCGAGACAGGAGTGGCGGAGATCGGGTGAGGGTAAGGCTGCGGACGGCTTGGCTAAGCAGGGAGATACCGGCACAGGATGCGCAGACGGTCGGGGGGCAGGGGTATGCCGTCGTAGACGTATACAAGCCGGAAATCGAACCGCACGTAGCTCAGGTAGTCGTTGATCTGCGTGAGTTCGACCGTGGCTACCGGGTATAGGGTCGACCCCTGCAACAAGGCCACTTCCGCCCGGGCACCGGGCTTCAGAAGACCGGTGCGGATGTCATCCAACACTTCCGGCTCGATGTGCGCGGTAGCGTAAGCCAGGTGATACATGCTGCCCACCTTTAGCTGGTGGAGCGTTTCCACAACCCAGGTGTGCTCGACGATGAGTTGCAGCCGGCGCCCGGGAAGATCGTCTTCCATTCGGTTTCACCTCGGCAGCCCCCGCCAGGCTGGCCATTCACTGCGTGGGGATGATTTACTCCATTCTATGCAGCCGGCCCGTGCCCGTTGCCTACTGCGCCGGCTCTTGAGCGAGCGCAGTCACAGTCGAGACGGCGGGGAGCACGGGGATTGCCACCCCATTCTTCCAGGCGGCCAGTAGTGCCTTACGGTCATATGCTATGCGGCCTGTCTCTTCGTTCCAGGCTGCCGGGTCGTTGACCAATACATCGCCGGTCTCCGTGAATCCCCGTACCACTAGCAGGTGACCGGAGGTCGAGTTGATCGGTGCGCCCGGAAGCTCGCCCGGGCCGAAGCGGATGGAAATGATAACCGGATGCCCGGCCAGGATCTCTGCTTCCACTCCATTCCAGTCCGGGAAGCGGGTAACGTAACTGGCCAGCCCGGCCTCTGCTGCCGCGGCCGCCAGAAAGGGCCAGTTGCCATAGATGTCGTTGAGTTCGTCGTAGGCAAGGGCAGCCACCGCGACGGTGGGAAGCGGCCTGTCGAAGTATTCGAGGATCATGGCTAGGGAAGTGGGACCACAGATGCGCCCGGATATGGACGGGTGCTCCCAGCGTTGGGAGCGAAAGGGCACCTCCAGAGATTTCCCCCAGGCGAGGTGAGAGGCGGCGGGCGAATCTGCCACCAACGAGCCGGTCAATGAGGTCGAACCTACCAGGGCGAGCAATCCCACCCGGGGGGAATTGCCGGTCTCGCTGGCAGTGAGAGTCAGCCGGATTTGTACGCGGCGGGCCGGCTCCCGCAGGACCAGGGTATCTTCGTTGACCCAACCGGAGGCATCCCGGCGTACCCCCGGCGTGCCGTTGCCGTTGGGCCATACCGCCAGTGAAAACCAGGGAGTCCAGAGATCCCGGGCTACCTGAGCCCGCACCTCGACTCGGAGCTTGCTTCCCGGCGGTGTCCGCGAATTCCAGGACGCAACGATCTCGGTCATCGGGAGGGCAAATTCGAGTGCCTCGGTGGTCAGATAGCCTTCGCCCCGGGCCTGACCCCGGGAGTCGAGCTCCCAGCCGGAGAAATCGCCGTCGATCCACTGCACTCCGTCGGCGGCTGCACCGCCGAATTCAGCCCGTGATGCCAGAAGCAGTGTTTGCGACTGTGGTGCCGCCAGCGCCGATCCGCTGAAAGCCAGCAATACCAGGGCTGCTGCCAGGCTGAGTCCTGCCAAAACGTCCATACACGTCTACCTCCCGGAAACCTGTGTCCTCCCTCACGCCTGTTCAACCGTCTATCAACATTTTCCTGAACGGACCGGGCAACTCCTGCTGACCACATGTCCCTGCGGACATGTTCCTGAATTGCAAATAGGAACCCTTGCTTTTTACTCTGCCGGTAGTTACAATCAGTGACACCAAATGAAAGTTAGACTTTCACAAAGTGACAATTATCCGTGTGGAGGCGAGGAGCAATGAGGTCCGATTCGCGGCCGGCATTCCGCCCCATTCCAGCGGGAGAGGGGAAAGAAGCCGTTCTGGATGAACACGATGCCTGTGGGGTGGTCGCCGTCATCGACAAACGGGGAAAGGCAGGGCGGCAGGTGGTAGAGGACGCCTGGAGGGCCCTGGTTGCGATGCGGCACCGCGCCGGCGAAGTGGCGGGTGAGGGCGATGGCACGGGGCTACTTCTTGATCTGCCTCGCCCGCTCTGGGCTGCCTGCCTCGAGGAGCAGGGCGTAGCGCCGGATCTAGCCACCAGTCCTGGCTTCGTGGTCGGCCATTTCTTCTTGCCCCGGCGGGACGTGACGCGGCTGCAGGCTGGAGTTCGGCGGGAGTTGGTGGCTGCCGGTTTGCGGATCCTGGCCGAGAGGGAGGACTTCACGGCAAGGGACGCGCTCGGGCCGCAGGCCAGGGTAGAGGAGCCGTTCTTCTGGCAGGTGGCGGCAATCCCTGTGGCTTCGCCGCAACCCGGCCTGCCGCCGGCCGGGCGACAGACGCTGGATCAGTTGGATCGGCGGCTACTTCGGGCTGAGGTCGAGATCGAGCGCAGCCTGCCCATCCATGTGGTCTCGCTTAGCCGCCATACAGTGGTTTACAAGGTACGAGGCGGTCCCGAGGCTCTCTGGGGCTACTACCCCGATCTCGCCAGCCCGCGATTGACTGCTATCGCCTGTATTGGCCACAACCGCTATTCCACCAATACAGCGTCGACCTTTGCCCGGGTTCAACCTTTCTCCCTGCTCGGACACAACGGTGAGATCAATACCATCGCCCAACTCAGACGGCAGGCCCGCTTCATCGGCATCGAACCCTGCGTGGAGGGAAGTGATTCGCAGGATTTGAATCGCCTCCTCGCCCATCTGGTCTTCCGGGATGGGCTGACCCTTCCCGAAGCGATGGAACTGCTCTTTCCTCCCATCTGGCACGAAGTCGAGCAGTACCGGCCGGAGCGGCAGGACCTCTATCGTTACCTGCGCCATCTCTTCGGACCCTTCGCGCAGGGACCGGCGGCCGTCTTTGCACGGGCCGGTGATTGGCTGGAGTTTAGTGTGGATGCCATGGGGCTGCGGCCGCTATGGCGTCTGGAAACGGGCGCGACCTGGGTCTTCTCTTCGGAGCCCGGCGTTGTGCCGTTGGATGTGCTGGTGGCCGACCCGCGGCCCTTCGCACCCGGGGAGAAGGCGGCGGTGAGGCTCGGTGCGGAAGGCTGCCGTCTGTGGGAGTATCCCGAAATCCCGGAGTATGTGCTGGAAAAGATTAGAGAACGCGGGTTGCCATGGGACGGAAACCGCACTCATCTGCTCTCGGGTGAACGCAGTTCACAAACGGCTGAGCTGGTAGGCCTGGAACGCATCCTGGCGGGCGCGGGGTGGCAGCAGGACGACCAGCGGTTGGTCGAAGAGATGGTCGAGTCCGGTTCAGAGCCGATCGCCTCGCTGGGTTACGATGCACCGCTCGCTGCCCTCGGAAAGATCCCTGCCAACCTGGCCGACTTTTGTAAGGAGACGGTGGCGGTGGTGACCAATCCCGCCATCGACCGGGAAAGGGAGACAGAGCACTTCTCGTTGCGGACGGTGGTGGCCGGCCGCCCGCAGTGGCCCTGGGCTGATGGCGAGCGTTTACCTGCCGCCGAGCTAGAATCACTTCCCGAAACCGTGGAATTGCCGACCCCGCTCCTGGTGCATGAAGATGAGGTCATCGCCCTACTGCCCGAGGACGGTTGGCGGCGGTTGGATGCGGCCGTGCGGCCCGGTGAGTCGCTGGTGTCTGCCTGCAAAAGGCTGGGCGCCGAGGCGGTGGCGGCTGTGCGTACCCATGCCCGGGTGATCGTCCTGGATGACGCCACGGCAGTAGCGGGGCAGGCGGGCTGGCTTGACCCGCACCTGGCCTTGGCGGCGGTGGAAGAGTCTCTGGGAAGTATGCGCCGGGAAGTTGGAGTGATCCTTCGATCCGCGGGATTGCGAAACCTGCATGATATCATGGTCGCCCTCGGGATGGGGGCGGAAGCTGTCGTGCCGTACGCCCTCTGGGCGGTGGCTGCCCAGGCAGGCGCCGGCGGTGACGGGATAGTCCGGGCTCTGGACGCGCTCAGCAAAGGTATGGAAAAAGTCATGGCGACTTTGGGTATTCACGAGCTTCGTGGGTATGGGCGGCTGTTTGCCTCCATTGGGCTCGATCCCGAGATTGCGGGATTTCTGGGTATCGCCAACTGGGCCGGTTCAGAGAAGGCGGGTTACGGTTGGAAGCAGCTGCAGGCAGAGAGTGAGAGGAGACGGCGGATCTTCGCCGGCGAAGATCCTGCCAAGCCGTCGCGTCCCTTCCACCTCTATCCGCGGCTCTGGAAGCAGGCGGCCGCGGTTGCCCAGGGGCGGGAACCGTACTCTGCTTACGAGGAGACGGTGGAAAGGCTCGTAGCGACAGACCCGGTAGCACTCCGCCATTTGTTGGGATTCCGGCAGTTGCCGACCGAGGTGCGGTCGGAGTCTGCCGAGGTCGATGTGAGGATCGACGGCTACGATTATCCCTTCGTCATTGGGTCGATGTCCTTTGGTTCACAGGGTGAGACGGCATACCGGGCGTATGCCGAAGGAGCGCATCGGGCCAATATCGTCTGTATCAATGGTGAGGGGGGCGAACTTCCGGATCTTCTCGGCCGCTACTTCCGCAACCGTGGCATCCAGGTCGCCTCGGGACGCTTTGGCATTAACGCCGACGTGGTCAACTCCGCCCGCTTTCTCGAGATCAAGATCGGGCAAGGAGCGAAACCGGGCGAAGGCGGGCATCTACCGGGACGTAAAGTCACTGCCAAGGTGGCGGCGGCCCGTCATACGCAGCCTGGCATCGATTTGATCTCACCTTCGAACAACCACGATATCTACTCAATCGAAGACCTGGCGCAGATCGTCCACGAATTGAAGACCGCCAACCCGCACGCCCGGATAATCGTGAAGGTGCCGGTAGTGCCCGGTATCGGCACGATAGCGGTTGGCATCGCCAAGGCGGGGGCCGACATCGTGAATCTTTCCGGGTTCGATGGTGGCACCGGCGCCGCCCGTGCCCATGCCATCCGCCACGTGGGTTTGCCGGCGGAGATCGGCGTCAGGGAAGCACACAAAGCCTT
>JBLNBY010000328.1:0-4851 GCA_050260295.1 Bacteroidota bacterium | reverse complement strand
GACCCGCATCTACGGGACGGCGTTCCCCAGCCGCAAGCAGTTGGAGGAACACCTCAAGATGCTGGAGGAGGCGAAAAAACGGGATCACCGCCGGCTCGGCAAGGAACTCGAGCTTTTCGCCATCTCGGAGGAGATCGGCCAGGGTCTGCCGCTTTGGCTGCCCAAAGGTGCGACGATCAGGCGTACGCTCGAACGCTATATCGTCGATCTCGAGTTGAAGGAAGGCTATCAGCACGTCTACACTACGCCCCTGGCCCGGGTCGATCTATACAAAATCAGCGGTCACTGGGATCACTACCGGGATAATATGTACCCCCCCATGAAGGTGGATGACGAGGAGCTGGTTCTCCGGCCCATGAATTGTCCCCACCACATCATGATCTACAAGCAGAAGCCGCACAGCTACCGCGAGCTGCCGCTGCGCATAGCCGAGTTGGGTCTGATGCATCGTTATGAACGGAGCGGCGTTCTCACGGGTCTCAGCCGGGTGCGGAGCATGCTGCTCAACGATGCCCACATCTTCTGTACTCCCGACCAGATCAAGGAAGAGTTCCTGCGGGTGGTTGGACTGATACAGCGGGTCTACAAGGATTTGGGCTTCAAGGACTATGTCTACACTCTCTCGCTGCGTGATCCGGCAAACACGGAAAAGTTCGTCGATCTGCCAGAGATGTGGGAGAAGGCTGAACGGCTGATCCGGGAAGCTCTGGATGAGATGGGCGTCAGCTTCCGCGAGGATGTGGGCGGGGCGGCTTTCTACGGTCCCAAACTCGACGTCGACGTCAAGAGCATGGCGGGGAAGTATGAGACCATCAGCACGGTTCAGGTGGACTTCTATCTGCCCAATCGCTTTGAGCTGGAATATATCGGCCCGGACAATCAGCCTCACCGCCCAGTCATGATTCATCGTGGGGTGATCAGTACGATGGAGCGGATGACCGCCTTCCTGATCGAGCTGTACGGTGGTGCTTTCCCGGTCTGGCTCGCCCCGGTGCAGGGTATCTTCCTGCCTATTGCTGAACGGCATATCGAGTACGCCCGCAAGTGGGCGGAGCAGGCCCGGTTGCTGGGGCTACGGTTGGAAGTGGACGAGCGGGACGAAAAACTCAATCGGAAGATCCGGGACGCCGAATTGCAGAAGGTACCTTTCATGCTGGTGGTTGGCGACAAGGAAGTAAGCGAAGAAGGTGTCGCCATCCGCAGGCGGGGTCAGGGCGATGCGGGTCGGATGAAGATAGGGGAGTTCCTGCCGGCTCTCAACCGATTGGACGCAGAGCGGCGGCTAGATCTGGATCTCGTGCCGGGAGTGGATTGATCTATGATTGGATGATCGCTGCCAGATGATCGCTGGTGCACTTCAGAGGTTGGATTGACGCTGGAATGGGCTGATGCTATACTCTGAGCGGCTCAATGCCGGTACAGCAGTTGGCAACTATTACCTATCCACTTAACGGGGAGTGATGTGCAATTACCAGGGAGCTGCGCGTGAATGGTGAGATCCGGGCTCGGGAGGTTCGGGTTGTCGATACCGACGGGAACCAGCTGGGCATCATGAGTGTTCGCGAGGCACTGCGGCTTGCCCAGGAGAAGGATCTCGATCTGGTAGAAGTTGCGCCTAACGCTTACCCACCGGTCTGCCGCATCATGAATTACGGTAAGTTCCGCTACGAGCAAGGCAAGCGGGAGAGGGAAGCACGCAAACGGCAAAAGATCGTAGACGTCAAGGAATTGAGCCTGACCCTCAAGACCGGAGAGCACGACCTGGGTATCAAGACCCGTAATGCGCAACGCATCTTGGAGCAGGGTGACAAGGTCAAAATGACGGTCCGTTTCCGCGGTCGGGAGATCGTTCACGCCGACCTGGCCCGGGGCATGCTGGAAAGCATTGCCCAGCGGTTGGCGGCGGTGGGGGTGGTCGAGCGGCCGCCGGTCGTAGAAGGCCGTCAACTGGTGATGATCCTCACTCCCCGTCCGGACAAACCGGAGCGGGCGGGACGGGCCGACCGGACGGATGAGAGCGTCGGTGCTTCCGTCGACGCCACGGCGCGTGCCGAGGCCGTGCCAGATAGCGTGGAAGAGTGATCTGTTGAGTAATACGTTTTGCCGCGGGTTCGGATTGGCGGCCGCAGAGAATGAGGCAGAGGTGGTAGCATTTATGCCGAAGATGAAGACTAACCGGGGGGCGGCCAAGCGCTTCAGGCGGACAGGCACGGGTAAGCTGCTGCAGCGGCATGCCTTTCATAGCCACCTGCTTACCGGCAAGAATGCCCGTCGTCGCCGTCGGCTACGCCAGCCGCAGGTGATGAGTCCCCGGGACCAGCAACGGGTGCGCAAGCTCTTGCCTTATGCCTGACGAGCGGGCCAGAGCCTGACAATAGCCTGACAATACTGCAATCAACGAGACTGGTCGCAGCCGACGAAGCTGGACACGTGCTGTGTTGCGTCACAATGGAGGAGGAGTTGGCGGATGCCGCGCGTAAAGGGCGGTATTGTTACTCGTCGTCGTCACAAGAAAATTCTGAAGATGGCCCAGGGGTACCTGGGAAGCAAGAGCCGTCGGTATCGGATTGCTCGCCAACAATTGATCAGGAGTGGCGTCTATGCCTACCGTGACCGGCGGAACCGCAAGCGCGACTTCCGGCGCCTGTGGGTGGTCCGTATCAATGCGGCTGCCCGCCAGAATGGTCTGAGCTACAGCCGCCTGATGAATGGCTTGCGCAAGGCGGGGGTGACGGTCAACCGCAAGATGCTGGCGGAGCTGGCCGTCACCGACCAGGAAGCGTTTGCTCACCTGGCTGCCGCCGCCCGGGAGGCACTGGCAGGAAGCCAGGCTGTAGCCGCAGGCGCCTAAGGGCACCCTACTGGAGACGAACCATGGCTCTCAGAAGACGCCCGCGCACCAGCCGGCAGTTTGTGGTCCTGGGGTTGGGAAGGTTTGGGTCGAGCGTGGCCCGGACTCTCTACCAGATGGGCTTCGAAGTGCTGGGAATCGACGCTGATGAAGAGCGGGTACAGGACATCTCGGATGAAATAACCCATGCCGTCCAGGCTGACTGCACCGACGACGAAGCTCTTGCTTCTTTGGGCATCCGTAACTTCGACGTGGGTGTGGTCGCGATCGGTGACCTGGAGGCCTCGGTCTTGGCGACCGTGATCCTGCTCGAACAGGGCGTGAAGCTTGTTGTCGCCAAGGCTGTCTCCGAGCTCCATGGGCGGGTCCTGCAAAAGGTGGGGGCTCACCATGTCGTCTACCCAGAGCGGGACATGGGCGAGCGGGTGGCTCACTACCTCGTCTCCGGCAATGTCCTCGATTATTTCCCACTGGCCCCTGGCTACAGTTTGCTCGAGGTAAAGACCCCTGCTGAGTTCGTCGGGCGGACCCTGAGAGACCTCGACTTTCGGGCCCGCTATGGCGTTATCATCGTCGCCGTTCGCCGGGGCGAGGAGTTGCACCCGGCCCCCGGTCCCGAATTCTGTATCCAGACGGGCGACATACTGGCTGCGCTCGGACCGGACGAGGATCTGGAGAGGCTACAGGCGGAGGGTTAGTCGGGTGCCGGAAAAGGTCATTACCAGTAGAGCCAATCCTCTGGTCCGGAAAGTCCGACGGGTACGTCAGGGACAGGGGCGTGAGCTCGGGCTGTTGCTCCTGGATGGTCCCCATCTCGTGGAGGAAGCTGTCGCGGCCGGGATACCGCTCCCGGTCATTTTGTTTACGCCGGCCTTTGCTGCGCGTCCGGAAGGAAGGGAACTCCTGGTCCGCTGCCGTGAGGCCGCCCGTGCTGCCGGTCAGGAGTCGGAGTTGCGGGCCGTGATCCCCGAGATCATCAAAGAGCTCGCTACTACCGAGACTCCGGCTGGACTGGTGGCTGTTGCCAGTTGGGATCTCGGCGACCTTGGCCGGGAGCGTTTCTGGCAGGGAGTCTCTGAGCGCGGCCAGAGTGAGGCGACGTTTCTGGTGGTGGCGGATGCCATTCAGGATCCAGGCAACCTCGGCACCATCTTTCGAACAGCGGCCGCGGGCGGTGCTCACGGGCTCGTCGTCCTGCCGGGGACTGTCGCCCCGGCGAATGTCAAGGTGCTCCGAGCCAGCACCGGTGCGCTATTCCGGCTGCCCTGGATCAAGCTCGGAGCGGATGAGCTCGAACGATCGCTCGCACGGCTCGGTATTCCGCTATATGTGGCTGACGCCCGAGGGCAGCTGCCGTACGATGCGGTCGATTACACCGGTCCGGTGGCGGTGGCTGTGGGTAACGAAGGCCGGGGCCCATCGGACGCCCTGCGCCATATAGCCAGCAGGACAGTTTCCATTCCCCTGGCCAACCAGGTCGAGTCACTGAATGCGGCGGTGGCAGCCGCGATATTGATCTACGAGGTGGCTCGCCAGAGACGCCGCCTTTAGCAGATGCTGGAGGCGGCTGGAGAATATACTGGCGGAGTTTGGCTTGCGGGCCTGCACGTGCGTTTGCTAGAATCGGGGTAGCAGGGTTACGTGAAGGGGACGCGACGGTGACACCAGTTGATTTCTTTTGGAACCTGTTTGAGATGACCGGGTCGATTGTCGCTTACCTTCTATACCGTTCCGCTTCTAGTTCAGTAGTTGACTAATGCTTACAACCAATTAGCAGTTAGTATCAGTAACAAAGAAGTTGAATGCACACCTTAGCTGGTGGCAACGGTTATGCGGGAGAGGAGTACGCCGGCCAAGGGACGCCAGGGAGGAAAGGTCGTGATTGCAAGCCTTTCCCGTCACCTACCGGCGGAAGTTCACTCCTAAACCGGCGGCTGAAGCCGGGTCTGTGCCTGTAGCGCAGGCTGGTGGTAGGTCGTCCCGCACTCCTGCGTTACGGG
>JBLNBY010000327.1:0-3998 GCA_050260295.1 Bacteroidota bacterium | reverse complement strand
GGTCCATTCCGCAGGCGTGCCAAGCCGCTCGATCCCGGCAAACCGTTCCACGACACCCTCCGGCCGAAGGCGGCCCGCCGAGGCAACCAAGCCAACGTCCGGTCTCAAACATCGGAGGAGTAGCCAATGACAATGACAATGACAAACCAGAAACACCAGGAGAATCAGGAAACCATCTCTACCGCTTCGTCCACATCACGAGCCGGGGTAATCCACCCTGACTTCGTAGCCGGCCGCCACAATGGGCGGGCACCGATCTCCCGGTTTGCGCCGATCCGTCAGCTGAGGAATGGACGGCTTCTGGCTGCCCTGATCGCGGTGCTTGCCGCGCTCGGATCGCTTCGGGCCGCACCCCTACTCGCTGCGGCTGCGGCAGAGAACACACCTGCGGCTACTGCGCCTTCCGCTGTATGGGTGATCGTTCCCGACCTCAAGGTCACCACCAGCAACTGGGGCGAAGCCAAGGGTATGGAACTTGACCGGGCTATCGACGGGGACATCTCCACCTTTTACTGGTCGGGCCGGGAGGTGAGGGCCGGTGACTGGTTGGAGCTGGACCTCGGAGCCGACTACCAGTTGAGCGGCGTCCGGTTCCTTATGGCAACTGATGCCAGCAACATGCCGGGTGACCGGCTCTCTCCCCCTGACGGTTCGGACGATTCGATCGATACTCTGCGTCCGAACGACTACGTCTACTCCGGCCAGGTCCTGGTACGAGCTGTTTCGGGCGCCTGGCAGGTGGTCGGCGAACTGACTGGCCAGGCAGAAGTAGAGATCCGCTTCCCGTCTCGACCCGTGCGTTATCTGCGGCTGCGCGTCACCCAAAACCAGGTCTACTGGGTTCAGATCCGGGAGATCCAGCTCCTGGCCGAATCCGCAACTGCGGCGGGGGGCCGGGCATACCGCCCGGTTTGGCTGAAGATCCGGACAGCTGAAGAGGCGTACTCCCGGGCGGCCGATGCCTGCGCCGCCGCCGAGGACCGCTGGGATGACGTGGACGACCGGGCCATTCGCACGCTTCTCGACCGGGCTCAGACTCTCTTGTCATCGGCGCGTGCCGCCTATGAAGAGCAGGCGGACGAGGAGGCAGCGCAACGGGCAGCCGCGGCCCGTTCCCTCGCCGAACAGGCTGCCGCCCTTACCATCGAATCCAGGATCGCCGAGGTGAGAGCGGTATGGGTCGATCGCCCCGCCCTCCTCGCCGGGCCCGACGCGGTCCACTCCCTGCTCGATCGCCTGGCCAAACTCGGCGTCAACCTGATCTTCCCCGAAATGGTCTGGCGCAGCGCGGCAGCCTTCCCCAGCGAAATCGCGCCCCGTGATCCAGAGTACTGGCGCTGGGGCGACGTGGACCCGCTGGCTTTCATAACGGCCGAAGCTCATGCCAGAGGCATCCAGGTGGCACCCTGGGTATGGGTCTTCGCAGCAGGGTACTACCATGAGTTCGGTCCACTGCTCAAGGAGCATCCTGACTGGGCTGAGCTGTCCCGCGACGGCTCCCCCTTCTCGCCCACTGAGTGGGGAACAGCCTGGCTAAACATAAGCCTCCCTCAGGTCCGGACTTACTTGCAACGCTTGCTACTCGAG
Source organism: Bacteroidota bacterium (assembly GCA_050260295.1). Taxonomy (GTDB): domain Bacteria; phylum Bacillota; class Limnochordia; order Limnochordales; family DUMU01; genus DUMU01. The sequence goes on along the minus strand of JBLNBY010000327.1, from coordinate 2,411 downwards.
ATCGTTACGAAATATGACGTAGATGGAATACACTTCGACTACATACGGTTCAACGAAGAAAGCCACGCCCCGTTCGGATACTCTCCTGCTACTCTGCAGCGCTTCGCAGAGGAAACGGGGCTCGACGCGCAAACCCTCACCCCCGGTTCCCCGGCTGCCAGCCGCTGGGACGAGTGGCGAGAGCAACTGATAACCAGCTTTCTCCAAGAAACGGTGGAAAAGCTGCGGCAGGTTCGTCCCTCCCTGCTCATCTCGGCAGCGGTGGTCCCCGACCCGCAGGCCGCCCGGCGCGAAACACACCAAAACTGGCCTCTCTGGGTGAAGCAAGGCTGGCTTGACTTCGTCGCCACCATGAACTACACCGCGTTCCCCGGCGAGTTCTGGTCGCGCACCCGCCTCGCCCAAGAGGCGGCCGGACCTGCCAAGGTTCTGCCTGGCCTGGGGATATGGCTCGTCACGCCCGAACGCATGCTGGACGAGATCGCAGCCGCGCGTGAACTGCTCTCCCCCGGTGTCGTGCTCTTTGCGGCCAGCACACTGCAGGGCGAGTTCTTCCAGCGCCTGGCGGATGGGCCGTTCCGGAACAGGGCAACATCTCCCCTGGCTGATCCGGCCGGCGCATGGAACGCGCAGCTTCTTGCTTTCCTGAGGAGATGGCAACGGCCCAAGGCGCGTCAAGCGCTGCCCGAGCCCCTTTTCGCCCGCGTGGAAGCCCTCGCTCACGATCATGAAGCTCTGGGCTCAACCGCGGGGAGCACGGGCGAGACACTTCCGCACGAGTTGCTACCAGATGTGGAGGGTTTAATTCGAGCCGCCGAGTCTGGACTCACAACGGAAGGGCTTACAGAAACCGAGCGGGCAGCGCTCACCAGGCTCCGCGATGATGCTCGTTACCTCGGTACACTTGCCCAGTTCCTATAGATGGTCGTTCTCCGCGAGTTCGGGCACGGCTATGGCCCATGGCGTGGGTCTGGCGAAGCCTAGTGGTTCGGGCCGTCCAGTTGCACCATAACCTCCGCGAATCGGCCCGAACCACCATCTTCCCCCAACCGACCGCAACCTGCCCACAATCTGCAACCGTAACCTCTTTTTTACCCACCTGTTACGGAAATGCGATTGCACCGTAACGTTCACAGCGCACTATACCTTTGGTACGGTCGATATGATAAAAGCGACGGTACCAAAGCTTATCGCCAATACCAGGAGGTATGACAATGCCATCTGCTGCATCGTTGAGTGCTTCCAGAAGTCATCGGCTAAAGCGTGCACTCGTATACGGCATTACGCTTTTTGTGCTTGCTGCTGCGGCCAGTTTGACACGAAACACTGCGTCTGCTGCACAAACCGTAACCCTCACCGGCGCCGGAGCTACTTTCCCCCAGCCGATATACGAGAAATGGTTTGCCGAATACAACCGTCTCCATCCCGAAGTCCGTATCAACTATCAGGGTATCGGCAGCGGCGGCGGAATACGGGCGATTCAGGGCGGACAGGTGGATTTTGGTGCAAGCGATGCTTTCCTGAGTGATGCTGAATTGAGATCAATGCCCGCAAAGATTCTGCACATACCCACGGTGGCCGGCGCCGTCGTGGTAACCTACAACCTCCCGGGCAATCCCAAGCTGCAGCTCACGCCCGATATACTGGTTGATATCTTCCTCGGCAAGATCACCCGTTGGAATGACCCGCGGCTCGCCGCCATCAACACCGGCGTCAAACTCCCCTCGCTGCCCATCTCCGTGGTTCACCGTTCGGATGGCAGCGGAACCACGCATATGTTCACTACTTATTTGAGTGCGGTCAGCAAGGAATGGGCGACGAAGGTCGGTGCTGACAAGTCCGTCGCCTGGCCGGTGGAGGCAGCCGCCGGAAAGGGTAACCCGGGCGTAGCGGCGTATGTACGCCAACTGCCGGGGGCGATCGGCTATGTCGAACTGGCCTACGCCAAGCAGAACAACCTGCCGCATGCCGCTCTTCGGAACGCAGCCGGCCACTTCGTCACCGCCTCCGTGGAGACCATCAAGGCCGCCATGGCGACGGCGAACATGCCGGCCGATTTCCGGGCCACGATCGTCAATGCTCCGGGCGCCGGCGCCTACCCGATTGCCGGGTTCACCTGGCTCCTGATCTACGAGAAGCAGGCTGACCCGGTCAAAGGCAAGGCCCTCGTTGACGTAATCGAGTGGGCTCTGAAGAACGGTGATGCTGCGGCCGAAAGCCTTGACTACGTGCCACTTCCCGACAGTCTCCAGGAGAAGGTCCTGCGGGCACTGGACAGTGTCCAGTTCTGATCGGCAAAGTACCACCAAGCCGGCGGACTGCTACCACCTCCCCCCCCAATCAATACCGCCGATGGCGGGTCCACCAGAAGGGGAGCGCCAAAGGCGCCGGGCCCGCGGGGGTCGGGGGGG
>JBLNBY010000326.1:0-2767 GCA_050260295.1 Bacteroidota bacterium | reverse complement strand
GTATGAGTCCCGTCAAGTGTGTAATTGGCCCGGGGTGGTTCTCATCGGCCTCCTTGTTGCCGTGTTCGTGAACCCGTTTCGGCTAGCCTACCGCCACCAGGGCTGGACCCGGCTCCAGTTGCTCAGGTGGCAACAGTTTGGCGAGGGACTCCACGCTGAAGTATCTTCGACTGACTTGCCACTCATCGTGCTGCTCCCCGAGCACCGCCCCCACCAGTCGCAGTGCCGCTTGATCGTTCGGGAAGATGCCTACCACGTCAGTGCGCCGCTTGATCTCCCGATTCAGTCGTTCGAGCGGGTTGTTCGACCAGATCTGGCGCCAGTGCTCCTGCGGGAAGGCGAGGTAGGCGAGCACGTCGGCCTCTGCCTCGTTCATCAGCGCAGCCAGCTTCGGATAGCGCTTCCGGAAGGTGTCGGCGACCTTGCGCCAGGTCTCTTTGGCGCTCTGAGCATCCGGCTGGACGAAGACCGTACGGATCGTCGCCGCGACCATCTGGGCGGCCGCCTTGGGCACGTAGGCCAGGGCATTCCGGATGAAATGCACCCGACACCTTTGCCAGCTTGCGCCCTGGAGCACGGCCGCTATCGCCGACTTCAAGCCTTCGTGGGCGTCGGAGATCACCAGCTTCACCCCGCGCAGCCCCCGGGCGACGAGTCCGCGCAGGAACCGCAGCCAGAACGCCCCGTCCTCGCTTGGCCCGATCTCCCAGCCCAGGACTTCCCGCTCCCCGGTCTGGCGGACTCCGATGGCCACCACCACCGCCATCGAGACCACCCGCCCGTTGTCCCGCACCTTCAGGAACGTCGCGTCCAGCCAGACGTACGGATAGACTCCTTCGAGCAGACGGGTCCGAAACCGTCCGATCTCGGCGTCCAGCTCCTCGCAGATCCGTGACACCTGGCTCTTCGAGATGCCCTCCATCCCGAGAGCCTTGACCAGGTCGTCCACCCGCCGGGTCGAGACCCCCTCGACGTACGCCTGCTGGATGACCGCGGCGAGCGCTCTCTCGGCCCGCTTGCGCGGCTCGAGGATGCTCGGGAAGAAGCTGCCGTCACGGACCCGCGGCACCTTGAGGTCAACCGTGCCCACCCGGGTGTCCCACTGGCGCTCCCGGTAACCGTTGCGTTGGCTAGACCGCTCGGAACTGCGCTCGTAGCGCTCGGCGCCAATCTGCTGGGTGAGTTCGATCTCCATCAGGGTCTCACCCAGCACCTTCATCCCCTCTCGCAGAAAGTCGGTGTCGCGATCCGCCTTGGCCTTGCGCAGCAGCTCCGAAAGTGTCATCCTTAGCGTGTCGGCCATCGTGTGGTTCTCCTCTCGGTGATCTGAGCAGTCCCGATGAGAACTCACGGTGGCCGTCTCCGTCAAGCGGCCAACCTGCCAGCCCAAAGTACACACTCGATGGGATTCTATCCTGGCTGTGTCGGTGATAGGGGAGAGTCTGTATTCGGATGAGGCCAAGCCGAACTGGTACGCTCTCATCCGTCCCACGAACATCACCGACTATGGGACGCTGACAAGACTCGAGTACCTTGGCAACAGGAAGACCCTGCCATTGGTGAGTGCAGGGGAGATTGTCTTCGGCTGCGAAGCGACGTGGCGGTCACTCGTGTTGTGCGAGGCAATCGAGAAGTGCACCACCAACTTCCACGGGACTGTGCTCTACTGGCCCGGGGCTGAACTCAACCGAGTCATTTGGCTGAGGTGCATGCTTGACTATATGCGTGAGATTGGCATACTGCGGCATATCGCCGTCGGCGGCCAGGGAGGGCATCTGTCTCCGGATTACTTCGGGTCTATCCCTATCGCCAACTTCCCCGACAGCATTCAGGAGGAGGTAGCGCGATGCTACTTCCGTCAGGCTCCACCATTGGGCGCTGGGCCAGATGTTGACAACCTGGTTGACTGGCACCGGAGGCACAACGCGCAGCTGGGCATCTGGGACCTGGACAGCGAATCGCGCCACCTTAGGCGCCTGCTGAGGGATGCTCAAGACCAGGTGATACAGGGGCACACGGTGAAGGTGGCTCTCTAGTCCGCTTCGGTGCCTCTTGAGTTCGGCGCTATGGGCAGGCAACACTCCTGGTCCGCCAGACGAGACGGCGGCACTTAGGTTGCTCCATAGGCGGCACGTGCAAGTGAGGAAAGCGGGTGTTCGGTGGAGCTACAGGCAGGCGCGAGGGGTCACGTAAGGTGGCGTCCGACGATCCCGTTGCCTCGATTCGAGACTCCGTCTGTGCGAGAACGGCCAAGGCCCTTAGGCAGGGCAAGAGCTTCAACTACCTACTGCAACTGATGCATCAGTTCGACGAAGAGGGCGAACGACTGGACCTGTCAGCCAAGGAAATCCAATCGCGCGCCGCCCGGGTACCTGGCAGGCCCGGAGAGAACGCGTGCAGGGCGGGCTGCGCTTGGTGCTGCCACGTACAGGTGGCGGTCAGCCCACTTGAGCTGCTTCGTATTGTAGCGTTTCTGGAACACAACCTGTCCGCCAGTGATCGTGAGTCAATCACGGAGAGCGTGCTTGACCTCGATGCGCGGACGCGAGGGCTAGGTTGGCAGGAACGCGAGGAGTCTAGGCTACCCTGCGCCCTGTTGAAAGATGGTCGCTGTATAGTCTACCGTGTACGCCCTGCACGGTGCAGGGCGTGGAGTTCAGCCGACTCCGAGACCTGCAGAGCAGCGTATGAACGCCCTGAAGCCGGAATTGAGGTAGCCTACCACCACCTCCAACGTGCCATCTACTCGGCTATCCAGGACGGCCTA
>JBLNBY010000325.1:0-2926 GCA_050260295.1 Bacteroidota bacterium | reverse complement strand
CTCTTCCCGTCGAGTTTCTGGAACAGAAGGATCTGGTAGCTGAACTGAGCGAAATGTTGAAAGAGGCCGTGCGAGTCGAGCGACTCCTGGACCGCACTGCGCAGGCCCTCGTCTGGTCTTCCGGTGAGCGGCAGGATGTCGGCGTTGCGGTCTCGTTCATATGGACCGGGGAACTTCCATCTGGGGACGGGCTGGGAACCTATAAGAAAAGGCTGGAAGCCTGCACGGGGCTCGCCCAAAGCTTGGGAATGGTGACCCAGTACTGGCCAGCCCTGGAGGGCCCATTCCGGCAGGCGCTGGAGGATCTGCCACGAAAGCCGGTTCCGGAAGTTAGAAAAGCTTGGCGGACAACCGTCCAGAGGGTGGCCCGCGACTCATTCCAGGCAGGGCGGGACAGCTTGCTACACACGGAAGCGTCCTTTGAGGTGCTCTCACGGGTGGGACATGCCTTCCACAGCAAGCTGGCCAGGCTTTTTACGAACAGGGAGGAGGAATCTAAGCTTGAGCACGATGAAGGGGCCAACGAGCAAGCAGATTGAGTTTGCCAGATGGCTCAGCAAACTGAATGATCCAGATGGCCACGAGGACCGGGGCACACTCGCCGCTCTGCGCCGTGGCTTGATGCTAGAGGATGAGCAGCTCTTTGAACTGTATGGTTACATACCTCCCCGTTACCTTTCTAGCAGTTACCCAGGGGATGAGCGGCTTTACCTCATGGTAGCAGCGCTCTACGCCTATCATCCTGCTAGTTTTACGGAACTAGACCTCCAGAAGAGACGGCGAAACTTGGGCGAGTCGCTGCGACTGTTCGCCGAGTACAACAGGCAGGGAGAGAAACAGGGTAGTGATGATAGCGACGAGGAGGATCTGTTGCCATATCCGCTGAAGCGCCGGATGGATACCTTGTTGAGCGCACCAAGAGAAGACCTGTTTGGTCATCTGCGCCAGGTTGTCAGTCTGCTAAAGACCGGGGAAGTGCCGCTTGACTGGGCACAGCTACTCTATGACCTGCAGCATTGGGAGTCACCGGAACGAGAGGTCCAATGGCGGTGGAGTCGTTCTTTCTACGTTGGTTATCCGAATGAGGGAGGGGATCAGAGCGATGTTCGTTGAGGTACATGTGATTCAGAGTTTTTCGTTGTCTAACCTGAACCGGGACGATACCGGTGCGCCCAAGAGCTGTGTATTTGGTGGTACTCGCCGAGCTCGTATCTCCAGTCAGTGTCTGAAACGAGCGGTGCGGACCTACGTGCGAGACGAGAAGCTGGTGCCCTCCGAACTACTTGCCTATCGAACCAAGTTGCTTGAGCGGGAACTGGCCGACCGGTTGGCGGCAGATGGCATGGATAGGGATTGGGCGGATCAGGTTGCGATTCGAGTACTGGAACTACTGGAGATCAAGCTGGAGAAGAGTAAGACCAAGACGAAATACCTACTGATGTTGGGGGAGCGGGAGATCCGGAAACTGGTACAGCTCTGCCAGGATCATGCTGAGGCCCTGCGGGCTGGCCACGGGGACGATAAGAAACTGGGGCAACTTTTCCTGAACGCCCTGGATGGCGGCGATGCTGTCGATATCGCCCTCTTCGGCCGTATGATTGCCGACCGTCCGGAGAAGAACGTGGACGCCGCTGTTCAGATGGCCCATGCCTTTTCTACCAACGCCATCGCCAACGAGTTTGACTTTTACTCAGCGGTAGATGACTTGCAGCAGATTGAGGATGACGAAGGGGCTGGTGCTGGAATGCTCGGAACCGTACTCTACAACAGTTCCTGCTACTACCGTTACGCCAACCTCGATCTGCACCAGCTGGCCACTAATCTCCGGGGCGACGCAACCAAAGTGCTGACCGCGGTCGAGGCGTTTCTAGAGGGCATGGTTCACGCCGTGCCGAGGGGAAAGCGTACTAACTCGGCCCCGCAGAATCCGCCTTCTCTAATCATGATGGTGGTGCGGGAGAAGGGGCTCTGGTCGTTAGCTAATGCCTTCATCCGTCCTATTTCTGGGCAGAAAGGTGACTTGGTGGAGCTTTCTGCTGCACAGATGCTGCAGCACTGGAACCAGCTAGCCGAGCTTTATGGGCTGGAAGGGATCCGCTATGCCGGCCTGGCCACCTATCTGCCGGCTGATGCGATTGGCCTAGACACCGTGCAACATGTGGTCGCGGAACGTCAGCTGCCCATGTTGATCAACCGGGTGATGCAAGAGGTTCAGTCCGCCCAGAACTGAGGTGGTAGGGATGAAGACGCTGCTCCTACGGCTGCAAGGGCCGATGCAGTCATGGGGTACGAGCAGCCGGTTTACTGAGCGCGACACAGGGCTCGAGCCCTCCAAATCTGGCGTAATCGGACTGCTCTGCGCCGCACTGGGTAAGCCCCGAGCCGAGCTGCCGGAACATGCCGGGCGTTGGCCTACACTGGCAGATCTCTGTCACCTACGGATGGGGGTGCGGGTGGACTCGCCTGGGCAAGTCGGTGTTGACTTTCAGACAGCCGGTGGTGGTCGCCTGGGCTGTAGGCCTTATGGGGTGGCCAAGGCAGATGGCAGCAAGCCGGAGTCGGTGATGAGCTGGCGTTATTACTTGCAGGATGCAGCCTTTCTCGTTGGCCTGGAGAGCTCAGATGCGGCCTTGTTGCAGCGGTTGCATACGGCCCTGCGGGAACCTGTTTGGCCACTCTATTTGGGACGGAAGTCGTACGTGCCAGGGAAGCCTGTTTACCTGCCGGACGGGTTGCAGGATGGTGAGCTGGAAAACGTGCTGCGTCCGGATCACTATCCACTGCTGGTTAAGTCTGCCCACGATAGGCAGCGGGTGAGAATCGTGGTGGACCAGTTCGGGGTTCAAGACGGCGAAGCACGCATCGATGTTCCGCTCGACTTCGTCCGACGTTTGTTTAGTGTCCGTCACGTGCGGCAGTACTGGAT
>JBLNBY010000324.1:0-5388 GCA_050260295.1 Bacteroidota bacterium | reverse complement strand
CTACGGGTTCTCGTTGCCGTGGAAGAAGCCGATGCCTTCGCCACTTTGAGTCTGCATGGCCAGTTCAAACGGGCGCATCTCGATGCCAGGGAAGCAGCGCTGGCAGCCCAACTGGTGTATGGTACCCTCCGCTGGATGGGACGGCTCGATTGGCAGCTTGGGCTTTTCGTCGACCGCCCGCTGGAGAAGCTCGACCCGCCGGTGCGCAATGCCCTTCGGCTCGGCCTGTATCAGGCTCTCTTCCTGCGCAGCATTCCGGTGCCGGTGGCAGTTCACGAGAGTGTGGAATTGGTACGACGATCGGGCTCCCGGGGAGCAGCCGGCTTCGTCAACGCAGTATTGCGCAAGGCTGTGCGTGCCAATGTTCGCCAGTTGCTACCCCCGCTGCCGAGCAATCCCGCTCAACACCTTGCTATCCGTTATTCCCACCCGCTCTGGCTTGTTGAACGGTGGCTCGATCGGGTTGGTTGTCTCGAGACGGCCCGTCTGTGCCTGGCCAACAACCGTTGGCCGCCTCTCTCCGTTCGCACCAATCTGCTGCGGACTACCCGGGAGAGACTGATTGCGGCACTAGCGGCGGAGGGCGTCACGGCGTTTCCCGGGTGCTATGCTCCCGAGGCCGTGCGGGTGGAGCACCTGACGGGTATCGCGAGCTCGACCTCTTATCGGGAAGGTTTCTTCCAGGTGCAGGACGAGAGCTCCATGCTGGTAGCACACATACTGTCGCCCCGGAAGGGCGATCTCGTTCTCGATCTTTGCAGTGCCCCCGGCGGGAAGGCCACCCACCTGGCTGAGTACATGGGCGACTCGGGTCGGGTGATCGCCTTCGACCCCAATCCCGCCAAGTTGAGGCTGGTTGCATCCGCTGCCCGGCGTCTGGGCCTCAGTACCATAGAGACGCGCGTTGCCGATGCCCGGGAAGTAAGCGGGTACGCGGCTGACCGGGTGCTGGTAGACGCTCCGTGCAGCGGGCTGGGGGTGATCCGGCGCCGGCCGGAACTGCGCTGGCGGCAGTCCCCCGGGAATATCCGGCAACTCGCGCACTTGCAACGTGAGATCCTGACGGCCGCTGCCAGACTTGTCAAGCCGGGTGGGGTGCTCGTCTACAGCACTTGCACGACGGAACCGGAAGAAAACCAGGAGAATATCCGATGGTTTCTCAACTCTCATTCTAATTTCCGCCTTGACTACGCCAGCCGATTCCTGCCGGAATCCGCTGTCAGTCTGCAGGCGGCCAAGGTTTTCCTGCCCGGTGCCGACGGGGATTTCCTTCAATTGTGGCCACACCGTCAAGGGACGGATGGATTCTTCATCGCCCGTCTGACCAGTACACAATAGCCCGCCTTTATTTCCAACCGCTACCATTAGATGATGTATGGATTTTTTTGTGTCTAGTGATATCTCTGGCAGGACCGGTCAACAGCGGAGGCGTATTTTGTTAGTGCTAATTCATTCTTGGGAATGGTTGAGGTGGAACAAGTGGGGAAAATACGAATACTTCTGGCCGATAACAATGTGGAACTCTGCCAGCTGCTGGCCGAGTATCTGAATGACCAGGAGGGCCTTGAGGTGGCCGGCATTGCCTACGACGGGGTACAGGCCCTGGAGATGATCGAATTGCTCGACCCGGACGTGGTCTTGCTCGACATCACCATGCCCCAGTTGGACGGCATCGCGGTGATGGAGAGGTTGCCTGCGCTCAACCTGTCCAAATTGCCGCATGTAATCGTGGTGACTGCGTTTGGGCGGGAAGACATCCTGCGACGGTTCACCGAGATGGGGGCCGACTATTTTGTCGTCAAACCTTTCGATCTTGACCTGCTGGCCCAGAGAATTCAGGAGTTTGGCCGGCTCCCGCGTCGAGCCAATGTCAATCAGGGTGAGGCACTTCATGAGGCTGCCAGCTCCGGGTTGGTCACGGCACCGCCGGCCTTGGCGCGGGCGGTGGGTGATGCTGCCAGCGTCAGGCCGGACGGGCAGCTGGGACGGGTTGCAGGGGCGGCTGTTACAGGAGCAGCAGGGGTCGCAGAGGCAGCGGGGGTCGCGGGACCTGCACGCCCGGGCTCAAACCGCAAGGGTAGTGGTGGTAGCGACCTAGGTCCCGAGGCCAGGCTCACGTTGCTTCTACACCAGATGGGAGTACCGCCACATTTCAAGGGCTATGCCTGCCTGCGGGATGCCGTGCTGATGGTTCTGGAAGACCAGAGCCTGGTTGGGGGTGGGTTGACCAAGGAACTCTACCCGAAACTGGGCGAAAAGCATCACGCCAGTGCCGGCGCGGTAGAGGCCGCCATTCGCAATGCGATTGTGGCAGCCTGGGAGCGGGGCAACCGCCAATTCTTGCAGGAGATCATCAACCCGTCGGCAACCGCTCATGGAAACCAATTCCCTACCAACTCGCTGGTCATTGCCAAGCTGGCCGAGCGTATCCGGCTGGGTGACGTCTGGTCGGCACATGGCAGCACCGAAACGGCCCGTCGCCAGGCCAGTACCTGAACGTGGCGAAGAAACGAGCGGAGTTGCGTCAACCACAGGCACTCGTCACCAAAGGCGCGTGCCTGTTTCTTCATCCCGGTTCGCTCGCAAGCGTCGCAGTGGGGCCGTTCGCTTCGGGATTCAAGCAGCTGATCGTGTGTGATAGGGGCTTCCCGGTACGCAGCAGGGTGAAAAATGGTCGGGGCGACTGGATTTGAACCAGCGACCTCACGGTCCCGAACCGTGCGCTCTGGCCAAGCTGAGCTACGCCCCGACTCACACATGTTTGATTGCGACTGCCAGGCCATTATAAGCGGAGTCGCCCGCTGCTGTCAACGACGCCGCGGCTCTTCGAGACGAGTTTTGACCGGCAGGGCGAGCTCGTCACGGGCAAAACGGAGGAACCTGTAGACGGACCGGCGTAACCTTTTCTGGTACTCGGCGCTGCCGGTCGCCTGGCGCAAGAAGCTTTCGATATCACGTTCACCTGCTCGCGCCAGAAGGTAGCGGCAGAAGCGGCTGGCATCGCCGACCGCCGACTCTTCGGCACTGCTGCCCTGCTCGAGAAGGTATTCGAGGTAGCTGGTGAGGAAGTAGACTCGCGGACGCATGCCCAACACCCCCAGGGTTTGCACGTGGTGTGGCGAACACGTGCTATCATGTCATTTGAAGAGTTGTGCAACCCGGTAGAATCAATACGCGCTCCCACAGGGGGAGCAGGAGAGAGGAGTGCTGAAGTGGGTCTGCCGCTTACAGGCATGACAGAGGCAGAGATTGGAGAACTGCTTGCCGGTTGGGGAGAGTCCCGCTACCGCGCGCGGCAGGTGTGGGAATGGATCCACCGGCATCTGGCCTCCGATTTCGGTGAGATGACCAACCTGCCACTACGGCTGCGGGGGCGTTTGGCAGGTGAGGCGGTGGTCGACTCGCTGGCTCTGGTCGAGCGCCAGGCGGCAAGTGACGGCACGGTAAAGTATCTATTCCGGCTGCAGGACGGCGAGACCATCGAGAGTGTGTGGATTCCCGCGGAAGATCGCGGGACGGTCTGTGTATCCACCCAGGTGGGTTGCGGCATGGGATGCCGTTTCTGTGCCACGGCCCTTTCCGGTTTACGCCGTAATCTCAAGGCAGCCGAGATCGTGGACCAGGTCAGACTGGTCTCCCGGGACATCGGACGACGGGTGACCAACGTGGTTTTCATGGGCATGGGTGAGCCGCTGGCCAACTATGAGGAAACGCGCAGGTCGCTCCTGTTGCTGCATGCACCGGCCGGGCTCAACATCGGCTGGCGGCATCTCACCGTTTCCACCAGCGGTCTAGTGCCGGCCATCCGCAGACTGGCCGAGGAGAGACTCCCCCTGACCCTGGCTGTCTCACTCCACGCGGCTGAAAATGAGACGCGCACGCGGCTGATGCCCATCAATCGCCGCTACCCTCTCGAAGAGCTCATGCCCGCCTGCCGGGAGTGGGTGGTGAAAACGGGCAGGCGTTTGACTTTCGAATACGTGCTGATCGGCGGTATCAACGATAGCCTTCGGGATGCGCGCCGCCTGAGCCGGTTGCTTGCCGGAATGCTTGCTCACGTGAATCTGATTCCGCTCAACCCGGTTTCCGGGATCGGCTGGCAGGCGCCGCCGAGCGCTCGCCAAGAGGCTTTTGCCCGGGTGCTCCAGGAGTTGGGGATTCCCGTTACGTTGAGGCAGGAACGGGGAGCTGAGATCGATGCAGCCTGTGGGCAACTCAGACGCCGGCGTCTGCTTGAGGTCGCCGCAGCGGAGGTATAGGATGCCAATTTGGGAGTGGGTGTGGCATTTTTCTTGGCTGGCTGCCGCCTACGTCTTCCTCTGGCAGGTGGTGAGGGCTGCTCGCGGGTGGACCGGGATGTCCGCACCTATCGACCGCTCTTTGGTGATCGCATCTCCGGTTTCTCGTGCCGACGGAACCGGGGGGCAGCGACAGCGGATTGCCAGGTTTCTGGTCCTGCGGGGTAGTCTGGTCGTGCGGGGACTGGACGAGCCGATCGGGTCAGGAGAGGAGCTACAGTTGCCGGTGGCGGAAAATGGGTTTCGCGCGGGCCGTAGCCTCGAAAATGAGCTCCAGATTCCTGACCCCTACGTCAGCAGCAGGCATTTGCGCATCTACTTCGAAGCGGGGAGGGTGTATGTGCAGGATCTGAACAGCCGGAATGGTACGCTTGTCAACGGTAAACGGCTGATTGGGACGGCCGCGTTAGATCCTGAGGACGAGATCCGGCTGGGCGAGACGAGGTTGCGGTGGCTCGGATGGTCCGACTCCTAGCGTTCGGGCAGACGGACAGGGGGCACTCCCGGCCCAACAACGAGGACGGCTTGTTGATACGGCCGCCACTCTATGCCGTGGCCGACGGGATGGGAGGACACCGGGCTGGCGAGGTTGCCTCCCGCGTTGCTCTGGAGGCACTGTCAGTTCATCTTCCCAATCCGGGCCTCGCACCGGGCAGCCTGCTCGACGCAGTTCGGCATGCCAACCAAGAGGTATACGCCCTGGCCTCGCAGCACTCTGAGTGGTTCGGAATGGGTACGACCCTGACTGCGGCCCTTTGGGATGGGGACCTGTTGCACATTGCCCACGTTGGTGACAGCCGCGCCTACCTGATGTGCAGCAACGAGCCCCTGCGGCAAGTGACACGTGACCACTCAGTGATCTCGGAGTTGGTGGCCAGCGGTCTGGTTACCCCGGAGATGGCGCGACTTCATCCACAGCGTCACGTACTCACCCGCGCCCTGGGTGTGACACCCGAAGTGGAGATAGACCTGCACTCCGTGCCCCTTACCCCGGGTGATCGAGTTCTCCTCTGCACCGACGGTCTCTCCGGGGTCATATCCGGCGAGGAGATCGAGCAGGTGCTCCGGCGACCGCTAACCCCCGCACGGC
>JBLNBY010000323.1:0-7612 GCA_050260295.1 Bacteroidota bacterium | reverse complement strand
GCCGGGGTATCGGCCGGGGTATCAACCGGGGTGTCGACCGGGGCATTGGCTGGAGTATCGACTGGGCTGAAGGCCTTGTAGGCAGTGCCTATGCTCAGACCGGAGACGGAGGTCCGAGCGGCCGCGGTCAGCCGGACGATGGCGGCTGACCGCTCGGCCAGCGGCAGTCCGAGAATGCTCAACAGGAGCACCCAGATGGCAAACCGAGCCCAACTGCGCATGGGCGTCATCGTTTATCCGTCTTCCCGTCTACGCGTCTGCCTGTTTCGGCGTCTTTGCGCCGTCTCGACTCGCTTTTCGCCGCGCACTTCCGCGGAGCATTCGCCTCGGCTGCCTCTCCTTCCTGCAGTTTTAGTTGCCGGTTTTGGAGAAGCGTGGGGATCGCTTCGTTTACACCTGCACCACGCCTATGTCTACGCCAGGGAGTGGGCGGCCCGGGCGATGGCGTGGAGGATGCGCCGGGGGGTGTCCGGGGGCACGGTGCAGCCCGGACCGACCAGGAATTTGCGGGTGCCGGCCTCGTGCCAGGCGTTCTGGATGTCAGCTGCGACCTCGGCCGGGGTCTGGTCGAAGACTTTGACCTCGTCGATGCCGCCGATGAGGGCGGCGGAAGTGCGCTGCCGGACCTCGGCCAGGGAGGGTGGGGTGCGCAGGTGCGACCAGTTGAAGGCCTCGACTGGGTAGTCCAGGACACGGTCGAAAACAAGTTGCAAGCCGTGGATGTGGCCAATGCGCACCAGACCGGCAGCGGCCTCAAGGACACGCCGGTCGTAGGGGGCGATGAACGTCGCAAATCCCTCGTCCGTAGTGCCCCCGGCGGCAGGCGGGCGGTTTGCACTGTTCACCGAGAAAAAGATCCCCGTGATGCCCAGTTCACGGCAGGCCTGGACATAGGAGCTGAGTGTCTGCGTAACCGCCTCCAGCATCTGGTGGGCAGCCCGGGGGTAGGTGGTTATGGCCTTCCAGGTGCTGGCGCCGGCAGCCCGAATGATGGTTTGAACGGGGCTGAAGATCGTCTCGATGATAGGCACGTCAGGGCCTAGCTCCGCCCGGAGGGTCCGCAGGCATTCGAGTTGCGAGGCGAAGGGGAGAGCGGTGAGCGGTTGCGGTTCGAAACGGAGGAGATCCGCTTCGCTGGTGATGGCCTCGATGCCGGGCAGCGGGTAGCGGTAGTCATTCATGACTTTCAGGTAGTCCCAGTCATACTCTTGAAAGTAGCGCAGGTGCAGTTGGGCGGTCTCCGTACCCGAATGGTGTTCGCTGGCAAAATGAATCCAAACACAGGCCGGGACGCGGTCGACTTCTTCACCGGCAATGGCCGCCAGGAAGCGTTCACGCTTGGTCATGTGGTTACGGGTGGAAGTAGGGTCATTGATGGTCATGCAATGGCCTCCTCGCCAAGATAGGCCCTGCGGATGCCTTCGTCCGCGGCGAGCTCGCTGGCCGGTCCGGAGAGAACGATCTGGCCGCTGCGAAGCACATAGGCCCGGTCGGCAACTTCCAGGGCTTTGTCAGCGCTCTGTTCGACCATGAGAATAGTAATGCCTTGTCGCTTGAGCGAGCAAATGACCTCGTAAACTCGCTCGACGTACAGGGGGGAGAGGCCCATGGAAGGCTCGTCGATGCAGAGTAGCTGGGGGCGACGCAGCAGAGCACGAGCCATCGCTACGAGCTGCTGCTCCCCACCGGAAAGAGTGCCGGCCGGCTGGTGCAGGTGCGAGGACAGGGTGGGAAAGAGTTCGAGGGTTGCCTCGAAGTCCTGCCGGAGCACGGCCGCAGGTTGACGGCGCCGGGCGAAGGCCCCCATCAGGATGTTTTCCTCCACCGTCATTTCGGGAAAGACCCGCCTTCCTTCGGGGATCGAACCTACCCCCAGTTCGACGATACGGGCGGTGGAGAGCCCGTCGATGCGGTGACCGTCCAGGTAGATCGCCCCCCGGTGGGGACGGACCAGACCCAGCACGGTTTTGACGGTGGTTGATTTACCCGAGGCATTGCCACCCAGCAAGACTACGGTCTCCCCGCGGGCTACATGCAGGCTGACGCCAAAGAGCACTTGCAGCGGGCCATAGTAAGCGTCAATAGCTTCGACCTGCAGGAAGGCCGGAGTTTTCGGGCGGGCCGGCCCATGAGCGGGCGTTGGCGTGGTAAACGCCGGAGCTGCGGCCAAGGTTGGAGTCGAGGCTGGAGTTGAAGCCGGGGTCTGATCCACTTGGGGGGCGCTTGCCAACCGCCGGCTGCCCAGGTAGGCGGCAACGACCTGCGGTAGAGCCAGGACCTCGTCAGGCTTTCCGGCGGCGATCAGTTTCCCCTGATCCAATACCAGCACCCGGTCGGCGAGACGGCGCACGAACTGCATTTTGTGCTCCACCAGCACGATGCTGAGGGATGGACGTTGCTGCCGAAGCCGTGAGATCAGTTCGGCCAGCTCCGCCGTCTCGGTCGGATTCATTCCCGCCGCCGGTTCATCAAAGAGGAGCAGCAGCGGGTCTGAAACCAGCGCCCGGGCTATCTCGAGGCGGCGGCGGTTGGCGTAGGAAAGGCTCTGCGCGAGGTCGTAGCGGTGTGGCCAGAGCCGGTCACCGAAGAGACGCAGCACTTCCTCAACCTTGTGGTCGATTTCCTGTTGCCGGCGGCGGTAGCCGGGGAGACCCAAGAGCGCGGAGAGCGTTTCCACCGCCGCACCGACGGGCCGGCCGAAACGGCCTCCACCAAGGAGAAACGGCTGCAGACCGACCCGCACGCTATCCCACACAGTGAGGCCGGGGAAGACCCGCGAGGTTTGGAAGGTCCGGGAGATCCCCCGCAAAGCGATGGCTTCCGGCGGCAGATGGGTGATGTCTGAACCGTTCAACCGGAGCACACCCGAGTCTGGGTGCAGCATCCCGTTGATCAGCTGCAGCAGGGTGGACTTACCTGCACCGTTGGGACCGACGAGTGCGACCAGCTCACCGGGTGCAATCTGCAGCGAAACGGAGTCGACCGCCGTCAGGCCGCCAAAGCGACGGGAGACAGTCTCCACCTCCAGAAGAACATTTGCAGGCGAAGGCGCAGGTGAAGGCCGAGCATCCGTTGCAGCGGCAAATACTGAAGCCAAAGGGACCCCCTCCAATACACCAACGATTACAACAGTTCAATCGGATAGTTCGATCCAGCGGCTCAATCTGTCCCGGCCAGGCCTTGCGGTCGAAAGCGCACCAGCAAGAGGAGCAAGAGGCCGTAACCAATCATCCGCAAGTCGGCCAGGCTGCGAAAGAGTTCGGGCACGACCGCAAGCAGCGCTCCGGCGAAGACCGCACCTGCCAGGTTTCCGAGGCCGCCCAGCACCGCCATGGCAAGTATGCTGAGGGATGTGTCAGTGGCAAACGAGTCGGGGCTGACGAAAGTCAGAAGGTAGGCGTAGAGCGCACCTGCTATTCCGGCGAGAAAGCCACCACAGGCAAAAGCCAGCACGAGATAGCGGCGAACGGGGATGCCACTTGCCTGGGCCGCCAGGCGGTCTTCCCGGATGGCCCGCCAGGTGCGGCCGAGCGGGGAGGCGAACAGGCGTCCCTCACCCAGCACGGCCAGGGCGGTGAGCGCCAATGCCAGCCAGTACTGGGCCCGCACGTCCCAGAGGGGGGCTCTGCCTGCCAGCATGAGTTGGGGAGCAGGAATCCCGGGGATACCCATCGGTCCCCTGGTCACGGGAATCCAGGTGAGGATGATGAGGTAGACGATCTGGCCGGCGGCCAGGGTAGCGACGGCGACGGCGTGCCCGGAGAGCCGGTGGGTGGGCAGGGCGAAAGCGATGCCCAGCGCGGCAGCCAGCAGGCCGGCAGCTATCATGATAAGCTCCGTGGGCACGTTGACGGTCCGGGCCAGGATGGCGGTGGCGTAGGCCCCGACTCCGAAGAGGGCGGCGTGGCCCAGCGAGATCTGACCGGCCGTCCCGGAAATCAGGGTCAAACCGGCCGTCAGCAGGGCAAAGATCAGGCCAATCAGCGCCACCTGGATCAGATAAGGATCGGACACGAAGAGAGGCAGGAGTGCTGCCACCAAGCCGAGGGCCAACCATTGGCGATTGCGCGGTTTCCAACTGCCATGCCCATTCGGCCTGCGGTTGCACCCCCGGGAATAGTGCTCGACAAGAGCTGTGCCCGCCGGTCGGGCCAACGGCGAGGTGCTCGGGATGGCTCCGGCCGCCGCCTGACTGCCGCCGAGCGCTTCCAGACTACTCCTACCGAGCAGCCCCTGGGGACGCCAGAGGAGAACTGCCAGCAGCAAAGCATAGGCGACGAGATCTCTGTACTCGCCCCCGACGTATCCGCCGGCCAGGCTCTCAAAGATGCCCAGGAGCAGACCGCCGGCGATCGAGCCCGGGATACTGCCGATGCCACCAAGCAGTGCTGCCGCGAAACCTTTCAAGCCGTAGGGCAGACCCATGGCGGGGAAAATGCTTTGAAAGTACATACCTACGAGCACGCCACCAATTCCGCCCACGGCCCCGGCCAGACCAAAGGTGTAACGGCGCATGTTCGAGACATCCACGCCCATTTGGGCGGCGGCGTCGGGGTCCTGGGCCGTGGCCCGCAGGGCGCGCCCGGGCCAGGTGCGCTGCAGGAAGAGCACGAGGAGCGCCATGGTAACCAGTGCCGTGGCCAGGATCAGGAGATCGACGGCGGAGATGAAGGCTCCTCCGATGCGGTAGACAGTTGCGGCCAGGGGATTGGGGAAGGCCCGGGTTTCGGGTCCCCAGATCAACTCCGCCCCCTGGTCAAGAACCACGCTGACGGCCAGGGTGGAAAGAAGCGGGGTGATGGCCGGACCTCCCTGCAGGGGCCGAAGCGCCAGCCAGTCGATCACAAGTCCAAGCAGGCTGGTGAGAAGTATGGCAACCAGTGCGGCTAGCGGCAGTGGCAACTGCCAGATGGTAGCTGCCGTCCACCCGAGGTACGCTCCCATCATGAAGAGCGAACCCTGGGCGAAGTTGATCAGGTTGGCGACGCCAAACACCAGGCTGAACCCGAGTGCCAGCAGTGCGTACACACTGCCGATCGCCAGGCCGTTCAATATTTGGCTGCCAAATTCCGTCATCTCACTTCCACCCCGTTTGTTGCCACGGCAAAACCGAACTTTAACCATGCGTTCTGACTGCACTATTCGCCGTTATCAGGTTGCTGCCCGTTTTCAGGTTAATCTGTCGCCCCGCGCTCTGCTATTGGACTGCCTCCTGTCGCATCACATTGTTCGGGCCTTCCGCACGCCCAAAGTGTCGCATCGGCGCGGCACTGTCCTTACTCAGCTCCGCCTGCCAACTCGAACTTCCCGTTCTTGATGACCAGCCAGGTCATGGATTTCTCCACATCCCCCTCGGCATCGAACTTGATGACGCCGCTTACACCCCGGTAGGGGGGAAGCGCGTAGAGGGCGTCCCGGATTGCTTTCCGATCAAGTGGCTTGCCGGCTGCCAGCACCGATTTGGCGGCTTCCGCAATCACGGCGATGCTGTCGTAAGCGATGGCGGCAAACTGATCGGGCTCCTCCTGCCAGCGCTGCCGATACTCCCGCAGGAAACCTTGAACTACCGGTGACGGATCTCCCGGGAAGTAGTTGGTGGGCACCAGCCAGCCCTCTACTGCCTGACCGGCCAGCTCGATGAGCTGCGGGTTGTTGAGCGATGAGTTGGTTACGACCGGCAGTGTGAGCCCGGACTGCCGCAGCTGTTGGGCGAGAATGGCGGCGTCGGCGTAAAAGAGCGCCACATAGAGGAGATCGGGTGACTGCGAGCGCAGCTTGGTGAGGAGCGGCCGGAAGTCACGGGTCCCCTGCACCACGGCCTCGGAAAAAACGACCTTAGCGCCTTGAGCCTCGACCGCCTTGATGAAGGCCTGGCTTGCCGTAAGTCCCCAGTCATCCTGGCGGTAGAGGACCGCAACGCGACGGGCTTGCTTTTCGCCCACGACGAAACGGGCGACCAGGGGACCTTCGATGTCCTGGGTGTTGACGTTCCTGAACATGAACGTGCCCTGCTTGGTGAAATCGGGGTGGGAACTCGACGGACTTAGTTGCACTACCCCCGCCCGTTCCAGAATGGGGGCGGCCGCTAGCGACGCAGTGCTGCTGAAGCTGCCGATGGTGGCGAGAATCTGCCGGTCGGAGGCAAAACGCTGTGCAATGTTGGCAGCTTCACGGGGGTTGGCCCGATCGTCTTGCGCTACGATCTTCAGGGGTCGACCGTTGATGCCACCGGCGTTATTCACCTTGTCGGCGAACAGGGTGATCGCTTGCAGGAAATGCCGACCGTACTCGGCATTGTCGCCGGAGAGCGGACCGAAGAATCCGACGGTGATAGGGTCAGCTGCCATGACCCGATTGGCGGGAAGGGTGGACAGTGCGGGTAGGATGATCCCGGCGGAAGTGAATCCCAGCCACGCTGCCAGACCTGCTGCAAGTCCCAGCATCATTCCGCGGAGCAACGGAATCGGGTGTCGACGTAAAGAGTTCATACTGCGCTCTTCCATGGTTGTGCCGCCTCCTGTAAACCAACGTTTTCCGAGTGGTTTACCAGACTTTTATCGCCTTTGGGGGTGGATGTCAAGAGAGGACGCGGCTGGTGGTAGCGGTTACAGCCTGGTTTCGAGGTAAATGACGGCGGGTGAACCGGGGCTTGCGAGTGGACCTAGTGCAGCGGGGCTGGTGGGGCTGGCGGAACTGGCGGAACTGGCGGAGCTGGCGGAGCTGGTGGAGCTGGTAGAGCTCGAGGGGACAGGACGGAAACCGAGCTTGTGATATAAGCCGATCGCCGCCTTATTGTCGGCCCGCGTTGCTACCCAGAGCTTGTGGAAACCGCACTCTCTGGCAAGGCGACAGCCGCGGGCAAGTAGCTGGTAGCCAAGGCCCCCGCCGCGGTACGGCTTGTCGAGGAAGAGCACCAGCGTACCGGTAACCGATGAACTGCCATCGAAGCTGCAACCGCCCTCGGCGATCCGGTCGATGCCAAGGTGGCCGATCAATCTGTCGCCATCGAACAGCCCCAGCAGGATAGACCCGTGGCCCAGGCTACGGCTGATGAAGCGGCGCGCTTCGTCGACGCCGGCGGCCAGCGAGTCGATGCCCAGCCATCCCTCGCCGGCCACACGGTTGGTGAGGGTGAGGAGCTGGTGGGCGTCGGTTGTAGTCGGGGCAAGCTCGCGCACTACGAGCCGGCGCCCGTCGAATTCGAAGGTAGAGTCAGCTGCAGGCATCAGTGCCACCCACGTGAACTTCCTGGTGTTAGGATTGGCATCCTTAATGATCTGAATCTAGGATACCGCATCTGTCCTGGACCGTCCCGGTGCCGAGTGCTCGACGCCTTGAAGCGCAGAGTGCCCGTGTGTACTATTGTAATAGTACACACAAACGCGTCGCCACGGAGGTGGCTTTCGATGCACGCCATCCAAGTCGAGAGTCTCACTTGCCTGTATCGCAACGGTCGCGGCATCCGTAACATTGACCTGGAGGTCAGGCAGGGTGAGGTTTTCGGCTTCCTCGGTCCCAATGGCGCCGGCAAGACGACCACGCTGCGCATGATCCTCGACCTCGCGCGCCCCACGGCCGGCTCTGTGACCATCCTCGGCAGCCGGTACCGCGA
>JBLNBY010000322.1:0-2883 GCA_050260295.1 Bacteroidota bacterium | reverse complement strand
ATCGTTGATCTGTTTGGCCAGGTTCCCCTGGGCATCCAGGACAATCAGCTTGACGCCGAGGTGCTTCGCCTCTTCCTGGGCCACGCGGATCAGGTTCTCGTACCAACCGCTACCAGCTACTGCCCGCTGCGAGAACCCGATCGTAATCCCCTTGAAGGAGTTCTTCTCGCCGATTACCGTCTCCGAGGCGGCCTTCAGCATGGAATCGGTGATTACGGCGTCCTTCGCCAGGGCGGTGAAGGACGCGGCGACGACCGTCACCAGGGCCAGAAGCAGTACCACGATCCTTTTCATCTTTTCTTTGCGCCTCCTGTCTTGGTCGAGTCCGTTCAGTCTTGACCAGAGTCGCGGGGAATCTGTCAATCCGCCTGCGCCGCTACCTGACCACCCCCAACTCCCGCCGTACAAGTTCGCTCACTGCTGCAACCGAATCGGCGACCGGGTAGCCCTTCGCGTCGAGCAGGTTGTTTGTCCGGTCGAAGAGACCAACCAACCTCGGCGTCTCGCCAACTCCCCGGATCACCGCGACGTAGCTCCTGGTCGTGAAGACTTGCGCCCGGAAGCCGAAGATCACCGTGTCACCGCTCTTGACCAGGTCAGGCCGGTCCATCAGCATCGTCCCGCCGTAGTAGTCGGTGGCATTCAGCGTCCGGCCGAAGAACGAGCCCACCTCCACCGGGAGACGCCGCTCGAAGATGTTCTCCGGACTGTCCCCCACATAGGCGTGGGGATCCCAGCGGGTGGAGAGACGGAAGGGCGTGTCGTCGCCCCGGTTGGCCGGCGTGTCGCAGGCATAGAAGCCGCCGCCAAAGCAGTAGGCCTTATCCTCGAAAGTGTGGGAGACTTCGTTCACGTAGACCATCGCCGGGCGCTCCGGAAGGTCCTCCAGTAGGTGCCAGGGCGTGGTCCCGGTGAGACCGTGACCCGGCTCACCGTGCGTGCCTCCATGCGTCTGAATCACCGGCAACATCGCGCTGGACGTTGCGCCCGGGGTGTTGATCTGGGTCACCTCGAAGCCCCAGCGACGGAGTTGCCCGGCCGTCCGAACTGCCGTTTGGAAGTTGACCGTCGGCGCCCCACCGTTCGCCGCCTCGGAGACCAGGGTGCCGGGGAAGGTCACCGTGCCGGCGATCCGGACGCCTTTCAGCTTGGCGATCTCCTTGACCGCTGCCTCCAGGTCGGACTCCCAAATCCCGCCCTCTTCGTTTGGGTAGATGATATCCTCAGGCGCCCGAACCCGCAACAAAATCGGCTGGACGCGCCCCATCGCCACCGCGGCCTGCGAAAGCTCGCGCGCCTTGTCCACGCTATAGACCGTCCAGACTTCCGGCTCCATTTCCAGGACGTGGGGGACTTCGCTTCTCGGTATCTGGACCAGATGGCCGACATGCTTCACCGGAACGCCGAACCGGTGGAGATACTTGGCGCACTGAACGTCGACGGCCACCGCGCCGGGAAGTCCGGCCTGAACGATGGCCCAACTCACCAAGGGATTGCGGTTGAAGTGCTTGCTCATGAAGTAGACCGGGACCCCGGTTCGCTGCGAGGCTTCGGCGATCGCTTTCGCGTTGGCGATCACGGTGTCGAGGTCGATCACGTAGGTGTTGGCCGGGATGACGCCCTCCCGGTGGAGTCGCACTGCGGCCCGGATGAGGTTTGGGTTGCGCCGCCTGGTCAGCTCAAGAAACATGTCGGGACACCTCCACTTCAGGGTACCGCGCCGGATGTGGCGTTCGCTATCGAGCAACCACTACTGCGCAAATAGTCATGCGTGCGTACGTTTCCTTCCGCGATCGAACATCATTCGTGATTACATCTTACCAGACATCCCGGCACAAGTCAACCTGGGACGATCATGAATGCACATTTACGCATTGTTATTGACCGTTTGTTGCTCACTCGTTATGATTAAGACAACGGGCACTGCTGGGGATACCAGTCGAGAGGCCGCTGGAGGGAGCCATGGCGCACAATCGGCGATCGGCAGAGCGTTGGCACGAGATTCTAGGCGCAGTGGAGAAGGCCGGCCTGGTCAACGTCGATGACTTGGCTCGCGTGCTCAACGTCAGCGAGGCTACTGTCCGCCGCGATCTGAGCCGCATGGACCACGAAGGTCTGATCCGCAGGATTCACGGCGGAGCTGTGGCCCGAGACCGGGGGAGTACGGAACTTCCGTTGATCGAACGATCCACGCTGCGTCGCGAGGCGAAACGGGCGATCGGCCAGGCGGCCGCCAGCTTGGTCAACCCGGGGGAAACCGTCTTCATCGGCAGCGGAACCACTGCCCTGGCAGTCGCCGAGGCCTTGGTGGAACGCACTGAACTCAAAGACGCCACCATTATCTCGAATTCTCTGCCGGTGATCGTCACCGCCGCCCGAGCCCCCCACCTTGGCGTGATCGTAGTCGGAGGCTTTCTACGCCGGGAGGAACAGTCGCTCATCGGCTTTCTCGCCGAGCAAACCTTTCGTGAATTGCGGGCCGACAAAGTCTTCATGGGCGTAGGCGCCATCCACCTCGAACACGGGCTCACCAATCGCCACGTCGTCGAGATGCACACCGACCGCTCAGTCATGGAGCTGGCCCCCGCGTTGATCATCGTGGCCGACCACACCAAGTTCGGGACGGTGGCCACGGCCCGGTTGGGCAGCCTGGCCAAGGTTTCGACCATCGTGACCGATTCCGGGCTCCCCGAAGCCGAGGCCGCCAGGTATGAGGCCCTGGGGATTCGCGTCCTACGTGCCTGAGCGTCGTGCGTGCGTTCCCGAAGCCTTTGTTCCAACCGACTCGAGCCACCCGGAAAGGATGACCTGTCATGAACGCCCTGCAATCGCTGTTAGCCCTGGACGATGCTGAGAAGGCCCGCCAAGGCCTGGCCCACACCC
>JBLNBY010000321.1:0-4241 GCA_050260295.1 Bacteroidota bacterium | reverse complement strand
ACGCGGACGATCTCAGGTCCACCAACCATCGTGTGAGGTACGTTCCAAAGACCGGGCCGGTACATGAGAGCGGCGGGGATGTGTCATTCCCCGCCTCCTTTATGCCGGCTATCCCGTTAGCGGCCTGTACTCGTCACTTGTCGAATTGACGCCAACGAGATTCCCACTGTCCGGCCAACTTGGCCAGGAGTTCCCGGTCGGCAGGGCCCAATTGTTGAAAGAGATTGCGGGCCGTCTCCATCAAGGTTTCATCAGATTGTTCGGATGATACCGGACCGGCTTGCTCGCGGAGACGCCGCCGCAAAGCCTGAAGCGCTTCCTTCTCCTGGTCCGACAATCCCTGCATGCTGTCTTCCAGCAGCCGCTTGTGCCGCTCGATGTCCTGCACGGGGGATACTCTCCTTTCTTTATATTCATTACTCCTGCATGCAACCCCTGCATTCTATGCACTGAATTCCGGCCTGACCCCGGGCAGTCGTTCGGCCGCATCAGAAGGCAAGTACGAGCAAGATCAGGATCAGAAAGAGTAGGAAAGCAAACGACTCGTCGTCCGGAGGCGAGGGCGGGGGAGGGCCCGGCGTGTCGCCGGGCGGCGGGCTCCCCGGATCGTCAGCTGGCTCGTCACCGGTAATGATGTCAGGCAGATCCAGTTGGCGCTCGTCTGGCTGATTGTCGCCGAGAAAACCCGTCTCCTGCAATTCTGATCCCCCCGAATCTATGGGCAAGAGCGTCAGGGCTTCGCTCCTGCTTGCGTGAACCCCCGTTTCAGCCTATGACAGCCGTTTGATGTTGCCCTCAAACCTCATTCCCATTCGCGTTCTTTTTAATCAAGCCATCAAGCCCTGCTCAAGGCCTGCGGCCGCGCCCCTGATCGCCGGTTGCATACACTGGAGAGGTAAGGACGCACAGACCGTATCTGACAATGGAAGGGGAACTTATGGTGAGCACCGTGAGTCCCGCACCAGGTCCGCGCGTACGTTGGCAACGTTTGGGTGAGGAACTCGAATTACTGGCCACCTGTTTCCGGCTGGCTGGCGACCCCGAGGATCCCAATGCCCCCCGCCGGATACGTTCGCTTCTGGAAACCGCCTTGCTCCTGCGGCCGTTAGTGACTCGTTTCGACGAAGAGACGGTCGTTACCCGGCTCGAGCGCCAGCTACAGCTTGCCAGGGACTGGCTTGCCTGGCGTCGCCAACAGATGCTGGGAAAAGAGACCGTACCCGATACGCCCGGCAGTCGGGGAGTGGGAGCCGAAGCCCTGGAAGGACTGCAGAATAAGCTGTTTGGTGAAGAGGCGTTGTTGAACGTTTTGGGAGCCGGTAGGGGGGCATCGTCCCTATCGCGGCTGTTGCCTCTCTTTTTGCTGCTGGCAGGACAGATCAAGACGGGGCGGACGGACAGGGAAGGCGGTCAAGAGTCCAATTCACCTTTCTCCGGTCTGTTACAGGCGCTCGGATCGTTGGTGCGCGGCAGTCCCGCGGACGGCCTCTCGGTCCTACCCGCGCTTTTGACCACACTCCTCAGGGCCGGGGAAACCAAGACCACTGCTCCTACACCCACTGATCCGTCTCCGGCCCAGGTGCAGGTAGATACTGGCGGCCTTCCCAGCAACATCACGACGCTACTGCCGCAGGCCCAGAAACTGGCAAATGACCCTGAAGCGGTAAATAACCTGATGCGGCGGGCCGAAGAGAAGCTAGGCAAGGACGGTCTACAACGCCTGCAAGAGATGGCCCGCCGATTGGCAGGCGAGATGGGGACGGAGGCCACTGGCTGAGTCCCGGTTGGGTATGTTACCAGAACCATCGCCTCCGCCCGGAGGTCTCTTGGCCTTTTCCTGTGTCTTTGCTCCCTGAACCGGTTGGACCTGCGCTGTTTGGGTCAGGGTTCGAGCTGGGGGCTGGCCGGCCGGGGCTCGAGCCCAGGGTTGTCGGCCTTGGGGTCGCCGGGTCTGGGGTTGGCCCGGTGACAGGAGCGCCTACGGCTCGTTTGCCACCAGGAACCGTCCGGATGGGACGGACCGCCACCAGGTTGCTCGGGTGGCTCTGCCTGGCCTTGGGTGATGTCGGTGCGGTAGATGACGTCGTCGGCGACGGCCGCGGTTTCTCCCATCCCACAGCAGGACTCTCATAATGGTACCGTTCCCGAGTTCCAGCTGAACGTTCGTGCAACTCATTGGCTACCGCCTCGAACTTGGCCGTGGCAGAAACAAGGCGGTCGGCAACGGCCTCCAAGCGCCTGATCGGCTCTTCCAGTGCGGCTCGAATCTCTCTCAGCGTCTCGCCCGCGCCTGCTGTGCGCTCGCCGTTTGGCGAATCGGCTGCCTGTGATTCGCCGGCTGCAGGTCTGTCCACGAGAACGTCGCGAGTTAAGTCATCCAGCGCCAGCAGCAGGAGCAGCGCTTCGTTCAACTCTACCAGATGCTGATCGATGCGCTCAAGCCGCTCCGTCCACTCGGCGCGCCAGCTCCTATCGTTACTCGTTCCTGTAAAGCCCAGCTCCTGACTCACAGCTCTCCCGCCTCACCCGAAGTAGACTGCCGTCGCTTTATGCTATGCGCCGCCCGCCTTTCCATCTCCTGAAAGGAATAAGTGACCAGCAGTCGAAATTGGATTGTCAGGGCAGAGGGTGCCCGGGAAGGAGGGACGGCGCTTCCCATACTGCCGGGGCAGGCAGTGCGCCATGATCTGATGAACCTTTCGGTCACAGTCGACGGCACCATTTTGTTGGTCCGCCTTGACGGGGAGCTCGACCTCAATACCGCTCCCCAGTTTCGTACCGCAGTGGAAGAGACCCTCGGGCGCAGCCCCCATCTTCTCCACCTGGTCCTGGATCTTACAGGCGTTTCCTTCGTCGACAGTTCAGGCCTGGGTGCAATACTCGGCCGCTACCGTCATTTTGCCGGGCAGGGCGGTCGGGTACTCGTGGTAGGTCTGCAGCCTTCCGTACGCCGGCTTTTCGAGTTGTCGGGGCTCTTTCGGGTAATGGAGGCGGCCGCAACCTACGAAGAGGCCAAAGCCCGCCTGAAAGGAGGCGAAGCGGTTGACTGCTGAGCAGGGGCCGATCAACCGGTTTTCCCTCTCGTTCCCCGGTGTGCCAGCCAATGTGTCGTTCGCCCGGGCCACGGTTGCCGCGTTCGCCTCGCAAGTCGATCAACTCACGGTGGAAGACCTTGAGGACATTCGCATTGCGGTGTCGGAGGCAGTTTCGAACGCGGTGATTCATGCCTACCCACAGGGTACAGGGCCGGTAGAGGTCGAGGCTGCTCTTTTCCCCGATCGGCTGGAGATCTCCGTGATCGACCATGGGTGTGGAATCGCCGATGTCGAACAGGCCAAGACCCCTGCTTTCACTACGCTACCGAGAGAGCGGATGGGACTCGGTCTGACCTTCGTCCATACCTACATGGACGAAGTCAGGATATCTTCCCGCCTCGGCGAGGGAACGACCGTCTGGATGGCCAAGAAGCTACCCGGCACGGTTGAAAGCGACGGAGGGGGTATAGGGACGGCGGTCAGCCGGCCTTCCCAGTAATGTTCCACCGTGATCCCCCGGATACACTCCCAGCCCCTCTGGACCCGGCGGCGACCAGGGAGCTCTTCCGCCAGGCTCGCCTGGGAGATGGAAGATCCCGTCGGCGCCTCATCGAACACAACCTGCGCCTGGTACGCGCAGTGCTGCGGCACTTTCTGGAGGCACGTTCGTTTACGCCAGTTGATGGTGAGGATCTCTTCCAGGCCGGCTGCGTCGGACTCCTGCAAGCGGTGGACGGGTTCGATCCCGAGCGGGGCATTCGATTTTCGACTTATGCAGTACCGTTCATCCTGGGCGAGATGCGGCGGCACTTGCGGCAACAGGCAGCGCCCGACCTGCCCCGCTCGCTTTGGCAGCGAAGCGGCCGGGTTGCAGCGGCCCGTACGCAGTTGCTGCAGCAATTCGGGCGTGAACCCACTCTGGCCGAGTTGGGCCAGGCTACCGGTCTGTCTGCCCAAGACGTGGCGGCGGCTCTCGAAGCCCAGATGATGCTGACTGGATCATCCTCGCCACCGGCAGCGCGGCATCGACGGGCGGCCGGTGGGCAAGAGCGCAAAGACGCACGTGAGCGCATGTCCGAACCGGGGGAAGAGGATGTTTCGTTCCAGCGGGCCGACGAAAGGGTTGCGTTGCAGGAGATGCTGGCCCGGCTTGCGCCAGCTGACCGGCAACTGCTCGAACTCCGCTTCTTTCAGCAGCTCAGTCAG
>JBLNBY010000320.1:0-4215 GCA_050260295.1 Bacteroidota bacterium | reverse complement strand
ACCTGCACTGGGGTTGCCAGGTGGAATGTGCGGATACCACGGATGCCGCTGCTCTTCAGGAGGCAGAGCGGGCTGCCTGGAAAGTGATGTTACCCCACTTCGCTGCGCTGGAGGAACACGGTTTTGCGGTGACATATGTTGCACCGCGCCTTGGGATAAGGGAATCCCGGCGGATCGTTGGTGAGGTGATGGTAACGGAGAACGACTGCCGGGAAGGTCGGCGCTTCCCAGATGCTATTACCTCTTCGTCGCGGGGGCTTGATAGCTGGGAGCCCGATCGCAAGAAGATCTACCAGGACCGTACTCCTATGTACGATATTCCATACCGGACCCTAGTACCCCGCGGGGTAGACGGGCTCCTGGTGGCCGGCCGTTGCGTTTCGGCCACGCACATAGCCCTGTCGGGCTTCCGGGTGATGGTGACGGTCAGCTCGATCGGTCAGGCGGCGGGGGTGGCCGCAGCCCTGGCAGCAGCCGAGCGCGGCCAGCCGCGAGAAGTCAATGTCTCGCGGCTGCAACAGCGGCTCGAGAGCCCGCCCCACAATGTTCGTTGGTCCAAGCACGTGCAAGGATGAGTAAACATAGCGCTGACACCTCGTTGACCTGTGAATTGAGGGGTATACAGAAACGAGGTGTCTCCTGCTATCGTAACTACATTTCGGAAATGATCTTCAATAACTGCGATGGCGAGGGGGCGCGGCTCATGCGACAGGCTACCGTGCCTCCTGGGGAAGGGGTACAATTCAAGGTGGCTGCGAAAGGTGTTTCCGCCCCCCCTGGCCAGATTGACGTTGGAGCACCCGCTCTGCTATACTCAATCGGCGAGCCGCCATCGTCTAGGGGCCTAGGACATCGCCCTTTCAAGGCGAAAACACGGGTTCGAATCCCGTTGGCGGTACCAGCTTAGAGCCTGCTTCACGCCGGGTAGGCGTGTGATACGGGCAACTTGACAGAAGTAGCCTGCAGGCGTACGATGAAGTTTGCCAGAATGCCGGGCGCATAGCTCAGTCGGTCAGAGCGCTACGCTCACATCGTAGAGGTCGCAGGTTCGAGTCCTGCTGCGCCCACCATACGTAACCAGAGGTTTGCGGGCGGATGTAGCTCAGTTGGTAGAGCATCGGCTTCCCAAGCCGAGGGTCGCGGGTTCGAATCCCGTCATCCGCTCCATGTTTTTGGGTAGGCTGGCGTAGCTCAGTGGTAGAGCAGCGCACTCGTAATGCGCAGGTCGAGGGTTCGAGTCCCTCCGCCAGCTCCATGTACAAACCGCAACGAAGCGGATATAATGTGTCAGTAGAGGTTTGTGTGCGCCTATAGCTCAGGGGACAGAGCGCCGGCCTCCGGAGCCGGGTGCGCAGGTTCGAATCCTGCTAGGCGCACCATTTTCTTTTGGATCACACTTTGTTTGGGCAGACACCGGAGCTGGACGGAGCAGGCTGTTTCCGCGCGGCTCCGGTTTTTTTCGTCGCGGGAGGGATTGGTTTCCGGGCAACGAATCAGGTTAACGTATGCCTTTCTGTTCTCGTTGGGGGACATTGCGAGTGAAGATCCTGATAGCGCCGGATAAGTTCAAGGGGTCTGCATCCGCTGCGGATGTGGCCGCAGACCTTGCCCGGGGATTGCTACGGGTACTGCCGCAAGCAGAAGTTCGCCTCGTACCGATGGCCGACGGCGGCGATGGGACTGCCGCAGCGGTCGTGGAGGCTGCCGGGGGCAGTTGGATGGAAGTAGAGGCGCATGACCCCCTGTTACGCCCGCGGCGGGTCCGCTTCGGACGGATCGGCCCTGGTGGCCGCACTGCACTGATCGAGATGGCCTCTTGCTGCGGGCTGGCGCTTCTCCAACCCGAAGAGAGACAGCCCCTGCGGACCTCGTCTTTGGGGTTGGGCGAGTTGATCAGGTCTGCGATCGATGCCGGGTGTACCGAAGTGTTGCTGGGAATCGGCGGTTCGGCCACTGTCGATGGCGGAAGCGGCATGCTGACCGCTCTAGGGGTGCGGCTTCTTGCTGCGGATGGCCGCGAGCTCGTGGGCAGCGGCGGGTCCATTGCTGATTTGTCCGCCATCGATCTTTCCGGACTGGACCCTCGTCTGCAAACCATACCAATCAGGGTTGCTTGTGACGTTACCAACCCGCTCCTCGGCCCTACCGGGGCGGCAACTGTCTTCGGCCCGCAGAAGGGGGCTTCTCCCGCGGAAGTGGAAATGCTGGAGATGAACCTAGCGCGATATGCCGACATCCTGGAGCAGGCTGTCGGTCGACGCGTACGCGACGTCCCGGGCACGGGAGCGGCCGGAGGTATCGGTTTCAGCCTCCTTGCAGTCACTCCTACGGCGCGCCTTGAGTCTGGCGTGGAGCTGGTTGCGGAGGCCGTCGGCCTGGATGAAGCGATCGCCTGGGCGGATCTGGTTATAACCGGTGAGGGGCGCTTGGACGGACAGACTGTTCACGGGAAAGTCCCGCAGGGGGTGGCCCGTAAGGCACGAGCGTTGGGACGGCCGGTGGTGGCGGTTGCTGGCAGTATCACGCCGGAAGTTCACCTGGATGACAACGGACTCGATGCCGCTTTGAGTATCCTGGCAGAACCGATGTCGCTCGAGGAGGCAATGGCGCAGGTACACTCATTGCTGGTGCAGGCTGGCGAGCGATTGGGTTCATGGCTGCGCGTGGGGGTGATGTTGGCAGCACGACGGTCCGAACGTGATGAGAATGGCGCCCTGCACGGTCACAAGGATCGCAACGGCAAAGAGTGAGAAGAAGCCCACGGAGGGAGACGACCAGATGGCTGTTAGAGTCGGTGTGATTGGCACGGGGCAGATTGCCCGCTATCGTCACATTCCCGAATATGCTTCCAACCCCAATGTTGAACTGGTAGCTTTCTGCGACGTCGTTCCTGAAAAGGCCCGCAAGCTGGCGGAAGAGTATGGCGTCGAGGAAGTTTTCACCAACTATGAGGACTTGCTGGCTGTCGACGAGATCGATGCCGTCAGTGTCTGCACTCCCAACTACCTGCATGCTCCCATCACCATCGCCGCGGCCCGGGCGGGAAAGCACATCCTGGTAGAAAAACCGATGGCCACCTCTTTGACAGAAGCAGACGAGATGATCAGGGCGGCCAAGGACAACAAGGTCAAGTTGATGGTTGGCCACAACCAGCGCCTGGCTCCCATGCACCAGGTGGCCAGGAAGATCCTGGGGAGCGGCATCCTGGGCCGCATAACCACCTTCAAGACGACGTTCGGCCACGGTGGGCCGGAGCATTGGAGTCCAACCGGGAAGTGGTTCTTCGAGAAGGAGAAGGCGTTTGCCGGGGCCATGGCCGACCTGGGCATTCACAAAGTGGATCTGGTTCGCTGGCTTCTGGGAGAAGAAGTGGTTTCCGTCCGTGCCCTAACCAGACGGTTCGAAAAAGCGGGCACGGTCGAGGATAATGCCATGGCTTTGCTGGAGTTTGCTTCGGGTACTTTTGGGGTGATGACTGCGAGCTGGACGTACCGGCCCGGGGAAGATAACAGCACCATCTTCTACGGGGAGCGGGGCATGCTGAAGATTGCCACCGACACCAAGCGACCGCTCATTCTCGCTTTGGATGAACCGGCCCGGGGTGAGATGGATGTCTCTGTACCGCCGCTGCAGACCAATGAGCGGGGCGGGCAGTTTAGCAGTGGGGTAATCGATACTTTCATTGACGCTCTAGTGAACGAGAAGACACCGCCCATCCCCGGTGAGGAGGGCCGCAAGGCACTGGAGATCGTGCTGGCCGCTCTCAAGTCGGCGGAAACCGGCGAAACGGTACGGCTGCCTTTGTGAGCCAGGCAGTTAAAGTCCGACCGGTAGAGCAAACCAGGCGCGGCTATGCTAAAATGAACTCGAGGCGGATGGAAAAACCAGGGAAGGAGCGAGCCTCAGACAATGAAGATCGGCGTGTTCACGGTACTATTCGGGAAT
This sequence comes from Bacteroidota bacterium, assembly GCA_050260295.1. Classification (GTDB taxonomy): domain Bacteria; phylum Bacillota; class Limnochordia; order Limnochordales; family DUMU01; genus DUMU01. The sequence goes on along the minus strand of JBLNBY010000320.1, from coordinate 270 downwards.
CTGTCGTTCCCGGAGATGCTGGCAAAGGTCAAATCCTATGGACTCGATGCGGTGGAGATCGGCTGCGGTGGCTACCCGAGCAAGGCACACTGTAATCCTGCAGAGTTGCTAGCCGACCCGAACAAGCTGGCGACCTGGCGCAAGCAGCTGGAAGATTCGGGGCTCGAATTGTCGGCTCTGAGCTGCCATGGCAACCCCGTTCACCCGCAGCCGGAGATTGCCCGGAGGTTTCACGAAGACTGGCGCAGCGCCGTGCTGCTAGCCGAAAAG
>JBLNBY010000319.1:0-2931 GCA_050260295.1 Bacteroidota bacterium | reverse complement strand
GATGGTCGTTCCAGTGTCGTCAGCCTCCCCCACCACTTCGAGGTCACTCGCTGCCTTACCACGGGAGAAGCGTTGCCGGTATACCTTGCCATCGCGGCGAACCTCGGCTACCAGCCAATCCGATAGGGCGTTGACTACCGATATACCAACGCCGTGTAAGCCGCCGGAGACCTTGTAGCCGGAAGCAGAACCCCCGAACTTACCGCCGGCATGGAGAATCGTCAGCACTGCTTCCAGGGCCGGACGACCGGTCTTCGGGTGAATGTCCACCGGGATGCCGCGACCGTTGTCCCAGACCGACAGACTGCCGTCCTGGTTGAGGGTGACCACGATGCGGTTACACCCACCGGCGAGCACCTCGTCGATGCTATTATCGATAACCTCGTAAAAGAGGTGGTGTAGCCCGTGTACATCCGTAGAACCAATGTACATCCCGGGCCGTTTACGGACGGGTTCGAGACCCTCGAGAATCTGAATCTGACCCGCACCGTACTCTTCGACACCGTTTTGAGGATTACCACGCTTTTGATCTACGGCCACAGGCTGCTCACCTCTCAACTTGGCCTCAACGGTTATAGTACCCAATCCCTCCAGCAGGGCACAAAAAGTGCCGCCTGTTACACCTGGCTCACGGCACGGCGTGGACTGGCGGCTTGACATATATAGTTTACTGCCCGGCAGAACCCGAGTCAATTGACTCTTCACCCAGGATGAGAACGCCTGCCCGGGCTTTGAGGGTGGTCGGGCTGATGGGCGAAGCATAGATCTTGTCGTCGGTGATCACATAAGCACCGATCTTGTGAGGATCGACTACCTCGAGCCTACCTTCCTTCTCTGCCTGCCGGAAGAACGACTCCGTTTCGCGGGCGCTCTGTCGACAGCCCGCCTCCAGTATGGCCACCACCCGGGCCAGGGGAATGAGAATATCACCGCCCACGTGCAAATAAACAGTCATCTGTAACCCCCAAGGGCCTATCCGGACCAAGCACCCACCCGGCCCTGGTTGACGCCAAAAACCGGCCTTCCTGGAAATGACACTTTGTGAACCAATTCCGGTTCAGCTGAAGTAATAATCACCTGCACTGACTCGGGCAACGCCTGCAGGAACCTATCCCGGCGACCCGGGTCGAGTTCGGACAGGACGTCATCGAGCAGCAACACCGGCCAGCGGCCCGTCTCGTCCCGGAGAAAGACCACCTCCGCCAGCTTCATAGCCAAAACGGCACTGCGCTGCTGCCCCTGCGAGCCGTACGTCCGCAATTCGATTCTGTCTCCGTAGAGCACCAGATCATCCCGGTGGGGACCGACAAGGCTCATCCCCAGCTGCCATTCGCGTTTCTCCACCTGTTTCCAGGTGCGCCACAGCCACTCCTTCCACTCCCCGTAGGACGTGGGACAGACCGTTGCTGTCTCGGTCAGGCTCGCCCCAGCGGGAGCGTATTGCATCACAAGATCCGCACCTGCGCCGGCGTGTTCCTCTTCCGAGGCAATCAGCGCATGGGCGACCCGGGCCGCTTTTTCCAGCCTTGCCAGCGCCGCCACCCTTCTCTCCAAGAGCCGGGCGGCCGTGTCGACAAAGGCGTCTGTAAAAGGTTCCGCCAGCCGTGCCAATTCACTCCCGGGGCCGGGCGGTGAACCTTCAGCCCCTTTGAGCAGCCGGTTCCGCTGCAGCAGCAAGCGTTGATAGCGGGCCAGCTGGTGGCGGTAATACGCGCTCGCACCAGCAAGCAGATGATCCAAGAAAAGCCGCCTTGCACCCGGGCTACCCTTGACCAATTCGAGGTGGTCAGGGGTAAAGACCACGACCGAAAAGAAACCGGGTAGTTCCTGGGCTGGCACTTTGGTCCCATTGACCGTAACCGTGCGGCGGCCGCTTTCTGTACTGCCGACCAGTTGTCCCCTGACCTCGACCCTTGAATCGCCCTCTTCTCGTTCGACCTCCAGGTGAACCAGGTAGGCCTCCTCTCCCCACCTGACCAGCTCCTTCTCGCGTCCGGCCCGCAGCGGCCTGCCGCTCAGCGCAAGGTGGATCGCCTCGAGAAGGTTGGTCTTACCTTGGCCGTTTCTGCCCAGGAAGAAGGCTCCTCGGGGCGGCAGCGAGAGGTCGAGGGCAGCGTAGTTGCGGAAATTGCACAGTTTGAGGTCGCGTGCCCACACCGCTACACACCTGGTGGTGTCTGACCGGTACTTGCGATACAGACGTATCGTTCCTTGCCAATCTGCAGAGTATCGCCGGGATGGAGCTTCCGTCCCCGCCGCAACTCCGGTTTACCGTTGACCAATACCCTGTTTTCTACAAGCCAGCTTTTGGCCTCCCCGCCTGTTTGTATGTAAGCGAGGCGCTTGAGCAGCTGACCCAGAGTGATCCAGCCACCATGAATGGCAACTGGCGCTGCCGGCATTTCGCCCATATCCTTAGCTTGCTCTCTACCGTATTCCAGACCTTCCGCCTCCTGCACCAGTACCAGCTCAGCCCACTCTCACTGGCATCATGACGTACACATAGTCATCTTGCCCCACTGGACGCAGGGTACCGGGACTGAGGGAAGCATCCAGCCCCAGAATGATCTCCTCCGATGTGAGAACCCGCAGGACATCGGTGAGGAAGCGGGCCTGGTATGCGGTTTCAAAAGGACTCTCCTCATAGGTAACCTGGATCTCCTCTTCGACCTGCCCCACATCGGCCTCACGACTCCGCAGGTGTAGCAGGCCATTTTCCAACATCAAACTTGTGAAAACCGCTCCACTGCGAGACAGGATAGCCGTCCTTTCCACTGCCGAGAGCAGCGCCTCCCGGGGTACGACAACGGTAATCCGTTGATGGGCAGGGATTACCGGCCGGTAGTTGGGGAATTGGCCTTCGATGAGCCGGGTAACCAGCTGGTAGGATGGCCAGCTGAACGAGGCCTGGCGGCTGTCCAGGCGAACGGT
>JBLNBY010000318.1:0-15069 GCA_050260295.1 Bacteroidota bacterium | reverse complement strand
GGATTGACGGCTGCCTTCACCTGCACGTCAAGCAAGACGGCGGGCGCGACAAGAGCCGCCGGTGGGAAGGCATCCACGCCGGGGCGAGCGAGGAAGAAACCGGCCGGAGCGTTCAGGTGGGTAGCAGAGTGTTCACCCACCGAGAAGCGACGCAGGCGGTATCCTTGCTGCTTCAGATCGGCAACCGCCTCGAACTCGACGGGGGGATCACCAGGCCAGCAAGGGATGCCCGGCGCGATGACATGGCTGAGACAGACCACGCGAGAGTAGGTTATCGACGGCATCGCGACAGCATCCCTTCATAGTTGCAGCCGGATCCGGGTGGCCTCGCGGAAGGCTTCCGCCATGAACTCCTGCCCCCAGTTGATGATGGCGTCGACCTTGCCGGTAGACTTGTCGATGACCACCACCAGACCGGGATAGGCTTCCCACTGCCAGTGTTCCACCGATATAGATTTGCCCGGCTGGGGCTGGTAGGTGCGCCCGTGAAGAGTCTTCTGATCGGGGTTGGTGACGCTGACGGGTTCGGCCAGGTCCGGCTCACCCAAAGCGGCGATGACATCGGCCCGGGTGGCCCCCAACCCAAACGGGAGGGTGACGATCTGGTAGAGTTGGTTCACCTGGGAGACGCGGCCTTTGACAGTAATCTGCACCCAGCCAGGCCGGAGAAAGAGCAGCTGGCCGTTGCTGGTGACGGTCGCCACGCTGGGGTCGGAGGAGAGGAACTCGAGATACTCCGTACCTGTTTGCCAGGGGATGGAGTTGTTGCCGGGCAGTGGTCCTGCTCCGGTCTCGGTCAGGATGTAGCCGCGCACGGTTGAGTCGGTACCCTGCCCGGGACTGATGCTGATCTTTCCAGTGGTGGCGGAAGGAAGGTAGACGAGCCAGTAACCGAAGTCGACCTCGATGTAAGTGTCGTCAGCAACCAGCAGGTACGCGGGCGTACCCAGGACGAGGAGGGTGGCCTGAGGATCTGTCCCCGCGGCCGTCTGAGTCTCTGCCTGTGTTGCCCCTTCTACCCGAGCTGGGGTTGCTGAAACCAAAGTCAGGAGCAACCCTGCTCCCAAAAGCAGCCGTGCAAATCGATAAGTACCGATCACAGGCAGTCCTCCTTTGTCTTGCCGGTTTGACTTCGTCACACGCTTTTACCGGGCTTGTTATCTAGTTTTGAATACGCCGGGCGTGCCGGGTTACCTGCTTTGGGATGGAGACGCCATCTCCTGGCAGACGGATGCTGCAGATGCGGCCAGCGCGGCAGCGGCGTGGTACACGGCCGGGAACCTTCCCAACATCATGTGCCACGCCGCATGTTTACAGCCGGTTCAGACTGGTTCAGACGGTAGCTTGCGCAGTGGGCGCTTCGGTGGCCACCGGTGTGCTTTTCGATGCCGGCCGCTTGGCCGGTCTGGCAGGAGCTTCTTGGGGCTGGCTTCGACGACGGAGTTCCGCCTTGCCCTGCCGCAGATACTGGATGAGAGGCCGGCGGCTGGGGCAACTGAAGGTGCACGCCCCGCACTCGACGCAGTCGAGCAGCCCTTGCGCTACCGCCTCCTCGAGCATACCGGCCGCCACCAAGCGGGTGAGCCGGACGGGGGCCAACCCCTGGGGGCAGACTTCGATACACCGCCCGCAGCGCAGGCAGGGCAGTGGTTCCTCCCATGTTGCCGACTCCTCTGTGAAGGCAAGCAGGCCGCCACACCCCTTGAGAAGCGGAATCTCGAGCGAAGAAGCTGCCATACCCATCATCGGCCCGCCTAGGATCACCTTGCGTACGAGCTCTTCTTGCAGCCCCGCCTCGCGGAGAACCTCGCCGATGGGCGTACCGATGGCGACCCAGTAGTTGCCGGGGTCGCGGACGGCATCTCCTGCTACAGTCACGATCCGCTCCATCAACGGTTCACCGTTGAGAAGTGCACGTCCCAGGGCAGCTGCCGTCCCCACATTGTGAACCACGACCCCTACGTCCGCCGGAAGTCCGCGGCTTGGCACCTGCCGGCCGGTTATGGTACGGATCAGGGTGCGCTCGGCGCCCTGCGGGTAGCGGGTAGGAAGCACCCGGACCGAGAAGCCGGGCAGACCATGGATCATCTGCCGGATCAGATCGATGGCGCCGGGCTTGTTCTCTTCGATCGCGATAACCACCTGCGGCACGCCGAGGGCCCGGCGCATGGCCCGCGCTCCCCACAGGAGCACATGGGTTTCCTCTACCATGAGCCGATGGTCGCAGGTGAGGTAAGGCTCACACTCGCACCCATTCAGGATCAGCAGATCCGGGTGGGGGTCGTCGCGCGGCGTCAGCTTTATGTGTGTGGGGAAAAGACCGCCACCCATACCAACCAGTCCGGCCTCTTGGGCCAGACGCCGGATACCAGCCGGATCCATCTCCTCGGGAACGTCTGCATGACCAAGATACGACCGGTCCAGCGGCAGGAAGGAGTCGCCGCCATCATTCTCGATGATTACCGCTGGTACGAACTGACCCGAGGGGTGCATATACGGTTCGACTGCCACCACGCGGCCGCAGATGGGCGAGTGGACCGGTGCTCCCAGGCCAGCCGGTTCACCGACGAGCTGGCCTCTGAGCACCCGGTCACCTTTCTTGACGACGGGAGTGCAGGGGTCTCCTGCATGCTGGAGTAGGGACAGGTAAACCTTCTGCGGGGCAGAGAGCCTGCGGGTGGGTTTGCCTGCCGTGATCGCCTTTTCCTCGGGTAGCCGTACACCCCGGTCCTGCAAATGTGTGAGAATGGCTAAAGGTCGCATCTACCGGCCCCCTTTAGCTGGAATTGCAACTGGTGAGCACTATCACAAATGAGCCGAAAACAAAAGGCAGATGCGCGATGGCACTGCTTCCGCCAATGACCTTTCCAAGCTGACTTTACCGCGTCTGGCGTCGGATTGCAAGTGGGTTTGTGCCGGCCTTCACGAAACTCCAATCTCGTTCTAGCGGCTCATGATATCGTACGCGGGTGCGACATTGCCTCCCCGGACGGTTACGACCGTCTTGTTGGGTACACAGACGATGGACTGCGACGGGTTGCTGATCCAGCCGGTCCGCACACAGATCTTGTCGGGGCAGGTGGATTCCCGGATGCGGATCTTGCCCGGGGCGGCCTCAACCACCATCCGTCCCCCGGAGACTTCGAGGGGGATCAGTTGCTCCTTGTCCAGAGGTACGACCATCCGTACCTCTCCGGCTACCCTGATGACGCCTTCCGGGTTGAGCGGGGGGGCGGCCGAACCCTGCTGCCAGAGGAGTGCCACCAGGGCAGCCAGGAAAAGCGCAACCACGGCCGCACTGTCACCGGTGCGAAGGTTGATCCGCAGGCCAGATCGCCGCACAAGTCCGGTCTGAAGAGCACTCATGGATACCAGGGCCTGGCTGCCCCCGGCCTTGGGATTACGGTACGAGACGCGGGCAGCAGTACGGGACAGGTCATCATTGCAGGCTGCCAGGTAAGGCAGAAGACAGGTTCCCGCAGCACCAATCAGTGCACCGGTGGGAAGCGAGAACCAGAGAAGATAGGGCAGATAGGCCAGGATTGCCCACTCGCCAGTGAATAGGCGGGCCACCATGAGCTGGGCTACGTTGTGGGTGGCGGCACCCACGATGCTGACCCCGGTGGGCGAGAGGCGGTAGCTGCCGAGGCGGGCCGTTGCCGTCATCGTGATGACGCTGGCCATCCCGCCGGCGAGGCCGAAGAAAAACGGGGTGGAGAGGAAAGTTCCCGTTGCCAGCGCCCCCAGGAGCTGGCGGGCGACGACCAGCATCAGCGCTTCTCGCCAGCCCCAGGTCAGTACCGCAAGCAGCGATACCAGGTTTGCCAGCCCGAGCTTTGCTCCGGGGATGGGAAGAGCCGGGAGTTGGCTTTCAAATATGTAAAGGGCGACGGCGATGGCCAGCAGTACGCCAAGCTGGGCCACCTTGCGCCCGGGTTGGACACGCGAGGCGGACCAGGTGCCGGTTGCGGTCGTGGCTGTCGCCGGCGATGGCTGTACCATCCTTCATCCCTCCTGCTCGTTCGCGGGTGCCGTCTTCGAGTCCAGATGACCCCGGCCGACCACTTCTACCTTACCTGCCAGCCCGGAGGTGACACGGACCGAGAAGTCAGGGAGGACGACGAGTCCCTCCACGTCCGGCAGCGATTCCAGGAGTTCGAGACCCTTGTCAGGACCAAGGACGAAAGCTGCTGTCGAAAGAGCGTCGCCCAGGGCCCCGTCTCGGGTAATGACCGTTACGCTGAGGACGTCCCGAGCCGGCCAGCCGGTATGAGGGTCGAGAAGGTGGCTGTAGCGGACGCCGTCGTATTCGAAGTACCTTTCATAGTCGCCCGAAGTGGCCAGAGCCTCATCGGTCACTGGGACGATGGTGATTATGCCGGTCGGGTCACGGGGGTCTTGAATTCCTGCCCGCCAGGGGGAACCGTCCGCTTTCGTACCCAGGGTGTAGATGTTGCCACCGAGGTCGATCAAGGCCCGGGTGACTCCATGGTCCCGCAAGATCTGGGCTACCTGCTGTACGCCGTACCCTTTGGCGATCCCTCCGAGATCGAGCACTTGTCCCTGCCGGCGCAATCGTACCCGCCCGGCCGCCTCATCGATCTCGATGTCTTTGAACGACACCAGGGGCAGTCGCTGGGTTATCTGCTGGGGGGTGGGGGGCCTGCGTCCCCGGATGTGCGTCGGCCCGACCTCGCCCAACTGCTCCTCGTCGGCCGGTGCGGAGCCGCCGGTCTCAGATGCCCCGGCGATGGAGGGGGAGTCTGATGTATCCTCTTTATGCTCTTCCTCGACGAAGCCCCAAAGATCGATCAGGGGTCCAATGGTGGGATCGAAGGCCCCGTTGCTGGCCTCTGCGACCCGGCGAGCAGTTTGCAGCATGGAGATGATGTCGGGCGAAACGTCGACCCAGGTCTGATCGCCGGCATGGTTGTTGACGAGCGACACCTGGCTATCGGGGTGAAAGCGATCGACCAGGGCAGTAAGCCGGTCCAATTCATTCAGGGCTGCCTGAATGGCTGCATCGGCCTCTTCCTTGGTGGCGGCTTCTGCCTTGATTTGGACGTATGTACCCATGGTAAAGGAGATGGCTTCTGCTTCTGCTCCGCCGGTGTCGCCAGAGATAGTGGAAACAGGCTCCACCTTTTGGTCAGAGACGGAGCTCTTTTGGGCCGAGTCCCTGCACCCGCCGGCTGCTGCCACCAGGGACAGCAGCGCGACGAGAAACATCAAACGAAGGCGTGCGCGAGATATCGTGGTTCACCACCGATCACAAGGGTTTGACGCCGGCAACTTGCACGAGGTCAGGAGGCGGCAGCGGCCGTGGCCGGCTCCTCGCTCTCCAAAACATGACACTCGATCACGTGCGTCGGGCACTTGGCCGCACATCTGCCGCAGTTGACGCAAAGCGCCGGATCGACCGCGGCCAGGTTGTCAGTCACATGAATCGCATCGTGTTCACAGGTGCGCTCGCAGATGCTGCAGGAGATGCAACCACCCTGGCACACCTGGCGAACCAGCTTACCAGGGGCGGGCGAAACGCAGTTCACAAAGGTGCGCTGGTTGTAATCTACCAGCTGGATTACTCCCCGCGGGCAGGCTTGGACGCACAGGCCGCAGCCGGTGCACTTCTCTTTGTCGACGATGGGCAGTCCGTCCGGTCCCATGGTGAGTGCACCGAAGGGGCAGACCGTGACACAGGTGCCAAAGCCCAGGCAGCCATAAGTGCAGGCTTTGCCACCACCGCTGACGAGTTGGGCGGCCCGGCAGTCCTGCAGTCCGCGATACTCGCCAGTCCGTTTGGCCAGAGCCAGGGTTCCGTTGCAGAAGACGTGGGCTACCTGGCGATTACCTGCCGTAACCTGGACTCCGAGAAGCTGTGCCACCCGTGTTGCCACGGTGGGGCCGCCGGCCTTGCAGCCGTCGGCCGGGGCCTTGCCTTCGACCGCCGCCCGGGCAAAGCCGGAGCAACCGCTGAAACCGCAGGCGCCGCAGTTTGCCTGAGGAAGCATGTTGGCCAGCATCTCGACCCGGGGGTCTTCCTTCACGGCGAAGCGGCGGGAAGCCCAGACGAGCAGTAAAGCAAAGAGCACCGCCAGGATTCCCATGGAAAGCGCTGCGGCCACAATTGAGCTTAACATACCGTTCACCTCGCAGTAGATGCCAATCGGATCATGTTCCGGCACGCTAAGGCGTTGTGGGGCAGGTAAGCCACCGTCATAACGCCGGAACTAGCCCGCTGAACCCCATGAAAGTCAGGCTCATGATGCCGGCGATCAGCAGCGAGAGCGCCGAACCCTGGATGCTCAGGGGAACATCGGCAAACTCCAGCTCTTCCCGCAGGCCCGCCATGAGGACGATCGCCAGCGTCCAGCCGATGCCGCTTCCTACGGCGAAGACCGTTGTTTGTAGCAGCCCATAGTCGCTGCCGGCAACCAGTAGAGCTACGCCCAAGATGGCACAGTTGGTGGTGATCAACGGCAGGTAGATGCCGAACGCCTCATAGAGCGAGGGACTGTAGCGCCGGATCACCATCTCGAGAAACTGAACCAGCGTCGCGATGACGAGAATGAAGATCACATACTGCAGAAACGGCAGTTTGAACGGTTCGAGGATGTAATTCTGGATGGCCCAGCTTACAATCCCCGAGATCGTCATTACAAAGATGACTGCCGCCCCCATGCCCAGTGCCGTATCCAGACGTTTGCTTACTCCGAGGAAGGCGCAGATGCCCAGGAATCGGCTAAGGATGAAGTTATTGATGAGTGCCGCTCCCACGAATAGCAGGACCAGACTCCCGAAATCCACGACCTATCAGTCCTTCCCTTTCGCTTGAGTTGCCGATGATCTGCCGACCAAAGACTCAGTCGCTCGGTGACTCGCTGACTCACTGAGCCACACTGGCGCTCCCTGCCGGGGTACCAACCGTCGGGACGGTTGCGGACCGGTGCAGGGAAGTGAGCCTCTGCTGCCGCTCCCTGGCCAGCCGGCTGCCAAGGCTGAAGAGGCCTACGATCACACCCATGGTCAAGAACGCGCCCGGCGGCTGCAGCATTACCTTCCAAGTCACGAAGCCGGCCGGCATTACGTGAAATCCCAGGAGACTCCCGCTGCCGAGCAATTCACGGACGAAACCGATCATTACCAGGGAGATGGTGTAGCCAATCCCGTACCCCAACCCGTCAGCCAGCGCTCGGGAAACGGGTACATGCGATGCCCAGGCTTCGGCACGCCCGAGAATGATACAGTTGACCACGATCAGCGGGACGAAAAGCCCCAGCACCTTGTGAACATCGGGCACGGTAGCCGCCAGCACCAGGTCGGCGATGGTTACGAAAGTTGCAATGAAGATGGTGTATACCGGGATGCGAACTTCGCGGGGAATCACCCGACGCATGAGCGAAACCATTACGTTCGTTCCAACCAGGACGAAGATGACCGCCGCACCCATTGCCAGACCGTTGGCCACGGCCGTGGTGACGGCCAGGGCGGGGCAGAAAGCTATCATCAGGCGGAAAGGTGAGCTTTCCGTCCAGACCCCGCGCATGAAGTCCTGCCACAGGGTGCGCAACCCGGAACTCTGCTTGCGAACGGGCTGAGCCCTCTTTTCCATTTCAGTCGTACAGCATTCCATCACGTCAACACTCCCCTCGTCTCAGTTGGGCGGTGCACCGGCCGGGCCAGATCGGACGGCAGGTCGGACGGGCGGCTGGCCCGCTGGCCGGCTAGCCGGCCAGCCGGCGACCCGACCGGTGCACGATCTGGTCATTCGGGCATTCACTGGATGAGGCCCGCGGCCTGGGCTGCGGCAATGCCGTAGCGTACCGCCTCAGCCACAGCTTTGGACGACAGGGTTGCCCCCGTGATGCCGTCGATGTCATCGCCTACCTCAAAGCGGGAGTCGATGCTCATACCGCCGAACTGCCCTTGAAAGCCGGCGTCGCTGGCGATCTTGTCGCCCACGCCCGGAGTCTCCTGCTGGTGAAAGACACGGGCACTGACGAGGGTACGGTTGGCCGGATCGACCAGGCCCAGTACCTCAACGGGACCGTCCACACCGTCGGCACTGGCCCGGAAACCGGTCAGGCCGGTATCACCCGTGGCGGAGATACCCATGAAGACCTCGGGATCGATACTGGCGCCATCAACCGGCATTGTACCCATGGACATGAACATCGCGGTATCAGAGCCAACCGCCGTAGCCATCGTCACCAGGGCCTCGGCCGGATCTTCGGGTAACCCGGCGAGAGCGGGTGCCGCCTCTTCCTCGACCGGAGCCGCCTCGGCCATCTGTACTGGTTGGCCCATCCGCTCCATTGCCGTCTGAATGCCTGTACGGACGATGCCGACAGCTGCCTTGGAGGAGATAGTGGCCCCCGTAATACCATCGATGTCCTGTTTCAACTGGTAGGCGTCGGTCAGAGGCTTCTGGTTGAATTGATCGGTAAAGTTCGGCTCCTGAATCCTTGCTCCCAGACCGGGAGTCTCCGACAGTTGTAGAACCCTGACACCGACGAGCGTGGTCCGGTCCGCGTTGATACCCAGAGCCATCTTGATCGGGCCGCCAAAGCCGTCGCCAGATGCCTTGAAAGCGTAGCCAAGCACGCTGCCGTCGGCCGCCAGGACCCTGTAGATGGCATCATCGGCTTCCGGCGAGGTGGCAGGCACTTCTTCCTCGAAACTGGCCGCTTCGGGAAAGATACCCTTGAAGCCAACCTCCAGGTCGGCCTTGGCGCGGTTGGCCTCGATGATGGGGTTGAGCCAGGAGTAGAAGCCGGCGAGCACACCGCCGGAAACAACTGAAACGAGTGCGAGTACCAGAACCATCCGCAAAGTGGAACTACGCACGGGCGGAAACCTCCTTAACTTACGCGGCCTACGCGAGCTGGACGCGGCAGCGTGAAACGGTTGATGAGCGGGGTGCACGTATTCATGAAGAGAATGGCAAAGGATATGCCCTCGGGATATGAGCCCCAGAGGCGGATGACCATCGTGATCAGACCGATACCGATTGCATAGATCCAGCGCCCAAGCCGCGTCAGCGGGCTGGTGACCCAGTCGGTGGCCATGAAGAAAGCCCCCAGCACCAGGCCGCCGGAAAGAACGTGCAGCAGTGGATCCCTGCCGGCAGCCCAGGCGAAGAGGGCTGCACTTCCCAACACTCCGGCGGGGATGCGCCAATCGATGATCCGCATTGTCAACAGGACCAGACCGCCGAGGAGCAGTGCAGCGATGGCCGTCTCACCCAAAGCTCCGGCCCGATAGCCAGCCAGGAGTTCGAGGTAAGTCGGGACAGCCGCGCCTTGAGTATTTGCAGTCAGAGGGGTGGCGCTTGTAACTGCGTCCACCATGCGAATGTTACCGCCAAAGTCAGTCAGAAACTGCGGAAAGGTGACAAGCAGGAAGACGCGGCCGACAAGGGCTGGGTTGAAAAGGTTGTGCCCCAGACCTCCGAAAGCCTGCTTTCCGAGAAGGATGGCAACGCCTGCACCAAGGACCGCCAGCCAAAGCGGCGTAGAGGGCGGCAGTGTGAGGGCCAGCAGCATTCCGGTCAGCACCGCGCTGCCATCCTTAAGACTCCTCCAGGGTGAACGACGTCGCGCCCACTGAGCCAGTCCTTCGAAGACGAGGGCCGAGATGACCGACGTCAACATTACGGCAATGACCCGCCATCCGAAGATGTAGGCAGAGACACCTGCCACCGGCAGCAGGGTGGCCAGCACTGTGTACATTGCCCGCTCAGCCGTAAGTGGTGAGTGCAGGTGCGGCGAGCTGGACAGCACGAGCAGCGGTTTCCCGGTCTCCTTTGCTTGCGGTTTCGTAGTTGCTACGCTCATTGACGGCGATACCTCACTTCACAGCCTCAATCTGGAGCTGGGCGAGCTGGATGAGCTGTACCAGGGGCAGGCGCGACGGGCATGCGTACGCGCAGGCACCGCAGGCAAAGCAGCGATCCGCCCCGGCCAGAGCGGCCTCGTTCCATTGGCTCTTACGGGCATGGCGGGCGATCGTCGCTGGAGAGAGCCCCGCCGGGCATGCGCTTATGCACCTGCCGCAGTGCAAGCAAACTCCCACGCCGTTGCCCTGTAACCCATCGCCGGTGAGGGCCAGGAATCCCACGTCGTCGGTGGCCACCGTGGTGTCGTCCAAAGGCACTGCCTGGCCTGCCAAGTGGCCTCCCCGGACGAGCAGGCACAGGGCGTTGCGATCGAGACCCGCAAACTCCAGCAAGTCTGCCAGCGGGGTTCCCGTTGGCACCCGGTATACCCCGGGGCGGGCAACGGCGTCGCCATCGATGGAAACCATAACCTCTGCCGGCGGGCGCTGTTGGTGTAATGCCTGACCCAGTGCTGCGACCAGCTCTACGCCCACGACAGTCACTCCGTCCAGGCAGTGGACTGCCGGTGGATTCGGGCCGAGCACCCGGCTCTGGCGAGTGTCTGCCGTGTGGCAGCGGGCTGGTTTTCCGCCCCGGACGAGAGCCGCCAGTTTCTCCGGTCTGCCCGCAGGGTATCCGGCAGGCACCAGCAACAGTTGCAGGGGGGCGACGTCGTGCTTGAGGAACTCGAGTTCCGCAGAGGACAGTTGGCCAGGGGTGATGGCCAGGTAGGCCTGACGGGCTCCCACGCGGTCCGCCAGCGCGGTCGCACCGCGACCGACGTCCGCCAGCTTCTCCCTTAATATGGAACTGCGGCTGAACACGCCTATGTCCGGGTCGCAACCGTTGACCACGAGCTGTTGGATGTTCTGGAACATCGTAAGGTCGATCCCGGCGTACGCAGCAGCCAGCTCGAAGCGTGTTCCGAGCGGCTGATCCTCCAGAGTCTCGGTTGGCTCGAATTCTCCTTCTGTAGATGGTGCGATCGCGATCACGGGTACGAACGCGCCGCTGCGGCCGGGGCGAAAGGTGATGTCGACTACCTTCCCGGCAACCGGGGAGTAGATGCGAGCCGCGCGGAAAAGGGCCGTGGAAGAGCCGGTTGCCAGACCCACACCCCGGTTGCTTTGCCAGGTACGACCTGCTTCGGTAGCCTGAGAGTTTTGCCCTATCACCGTGCCATTGGTAGCAGCGCGCACTTTGAACAGGTCGGGGTTGAGACCGGCGGCCAACACCGAGCCTGCCTTGACTTCGTCACCCTTTTTCACCTGCGGGGTAAGTGGGTTACCCTGCGGGTCCTGGCAAGGGAAGACGAGGCTTGTCGTGGGCCGGAACACCTGACTGGGTTGGCGATGTTGGCGATCCGCACGGGATGGCAGCCGGATTCCAGACGGGTACCTGGCCGCGACCCACCTCTGCCATTGCCATGGCATCAGCTATCCCTCCATTTCCACAACAGGAATTCCCGGACGAAACGCAATCCTTAAGGTGATTAGAGTAAGTGAAAAGGGGCGCAAAAGAGGGGCAGCGGTACCGCCACCCCTCTGTCGTCCTTACCGCTGGGCTGCCTTGAGCGCGGCTATGACTGCTTCCTTGAACTTTTCACCGCTGTGGGTTGCCTTGGCGACCACGTCGATTTTATCGACTTCTTCCGCACTGCTCTTGCCAACGAAGCGCTTTGCCATCTCGTCACGGGCGGCGACAGCATCTTTGTAGGAGTAAGTCTTCCAATCCTTGAAGGCGCCCGTCGCAGTGACTTCTTCAAGTCTAACTTCTGTGATCTTGTCGTTCTTGATGGTCACCCAGACCACTGCGTAGCCATTCTTGTCAGCGGAACTCTTGGCTAGGAAAGTACCGTCGAAATACTTGTTCTTCGATTCGGGGGTCAGCCGTGCCTTGCTGAGAGCGCGCTCGACGGCCTGTATCCACTTGTGGCTGCTGGTTGTGGCCTTGGCGTATACATCCACATCCGGCCCATTCTTGGCTACGAATTCCTTGGCAAGCTTGTCCCGAGCTTCCTTAGTCGTCGGATACGGATAGGTGTTGTAATCCTTGATAACTCCCTTTTCGGTTATCTCGGACAGGGCCACGGATACGATTTTATCGTCTTTGATATTCACCGTTGCCATGCCGTAGCCATGGTCGTCTGCATCCGAGATACCGACGGAGATACCGTCCTTGTAGACCTTGCCGGCAGTCTTACCGGTGAGAGGTATGGCTACTGCGATTCCGAGAGCCAGGACTGCCACTGCTGCCGCACCCAGGACCCGTCCTGTCAACATGCGTTTCATCGCGATTGGACCCTCCTGACAGGGAAAATGTAGGCACAAGATACCGAAAGACAGGAACATTAGCTGCGTGTGTTTCCGGGCGATCCCCCCTGCTTTGCTCCGGGTGAGCCAGGTCGACGAGGAACCCACCGGTTTTGTGGTTGTGCTCTGTATCACAAACTCGAGCAAACCAAAATGGCCACCCCGGCCATTCTGCCCCCCGCATAACTTCTTTCAAGGCGACTATATTCCTTCCCCCCTCCCTTGTCAACCGGCGACAGCCTCCTGGGGCGTCCGGCTACCGCTTTGTACTGCTCTTCGAACTTTTTTGGTTACATTCCCTGCGGCAGGAGACCAGAACAACGAAGGAGAATGTCATGGGACCGGGCGGGCCGGATGTCGACCACCCCGGGACTCCTGGCGCCCGCACCCCGCGTAGAAGCATGTTGGGAAGAAGGGACTGTGGGTCGAATGTTTCAACAGGCAGTGGAAACGAGGTGTCTGTATGCCTAGGACAGCAAGTGGTCGGCTTGACCGGACCGCGCGGATCGGGGTTGCCGCCTTGGGGGTGGCCCTGCTGCTTTTCGCCGCCGCGGGTGTGGCGGTTACCGTGGCTGCCGAAGACGTCACCGTCGAACAGATCGGTGAGGTTACGAGACAGATAACTGGTTCAGCCGAAACCACGGTTACCGATGCAGCGGTCGACGGTGAGGCAGCAGCAGAATCAGGTGGATATGAGCTAGCTCTGCCGACCGCGACGGACCAGGATGCAGCCGGGGTCATGGCAGAGCCGGACGCAACTGCGGCGGCAGGGGTGGATGCCGTGCAGGATACAGCTTCCGGCGTTACGGCCGCGGTGGAAACAGTTGCGAGTGACGAGGCCGACACGGGCAGCAAGGCAGCCCTCTGGATGCTCGGGGCCGGTATATTGGCGTTGCTCTATGCCGTATACCTCTTCGCCAGGATCAGCCGTGCAGATGCCGGTACAGATAGAATGAAAGAGATTGCCACGGCCATTCACGAAGGCGCCATGGCGTTCCTCACGCGTGAGTACCGGACACTGATCATCTTTGTCGTCGGACTGGCAGCCGTGATCGTCATTGCCGGCCGGTTCACACCGAAAGAAGCCATGCAGCCGATTACTGCGATTCCGTTCGTGGTGGGAGCGCTTTGCTCCGTACTGGCAGGCTTCTTCGGCATGCAGGCGGCCACCCGCGCGAACGTGCGCACGGCCAGCGCCGCCCGCAGGGGACTCAACCAGGCTCTGGGAATCGCTTTCTCCGGCGGCTCCATCATGGGCATGGCGGTGGTCGGCCTTGGCTTGATGGGACTCAGCCTGATGTACTTCCTCTTTGCTGATCCCGCCAACCCTGCGACTTTCCAGGTGATCAACGGGTTCGGACTGGGGGCAAGCAGCATCGCCCTCTTTGCCCGTGTCGGCGGTGGGATCTACACCAAAGCCGCGGACGTAGGAGCGGACCTGGTCGGGAAGGTCGAAGCCGGCATCCCTGAGGATGATCCCCGCAATCCGGCGGTCATCGCTGACAACGTGGGCGACAACGTGGGTGACGTCGCCGGTATGGGTGCCGACCTCTTCGAGTCGTATGTTGGCTCCATCATCGCTACGATGGCCATCGGTTCAAACATGATCCTGGCCGGTACCGGTACGATCGGCCATATCACTCTGCCGCTCCTGATCGCGGCGGTAGGTACGGTGGCATCCATCATCGCTTCCTTCTTCGTCCGGACCGGCGAGGGGGCCAACCCGCGTCTGGCTCTGCGCAACGGGACATTTGGCTCTGCCATCCTGGTGCTGATCGCCTCGTACTTCCTTACCCGCGGCACCATTCCCGAAGGCGGTCCGGGCATCTTCGGTGCAGTGGCGGTCGGTACGGTGGTGGGTGTGATCATTGGGGTTCTGACCGAGTACTACACCTCAGGAGACTATCAACCGGTGCGCCGGGTGGCGGAAGCCGCCCAGACCGGAACGGCTACCAACATCATCGAGGGCCTGGCCCTGGGTATGGGCAGCACGGCAGCGCCGGTCGTGCTCATCGGCATTGCCATCTGGCTCGCTTACTACTGGGCCGGCCTGTACGGCATCGCGATCGCTGCTGTCGGTATGTTGGCCACGACCGGTATGACAGTGTCGGTCGACGCCTATGGTCCAGTGGCCGACAATGCCGGTGGTATCGCCGAGATGGCGGGCCTCGAGAAGGGCGTCCGGCAGGTCACCGATAAATTGGATTCGGTCGGCAACACCACGGCGGCGATGGGCAAGGGCTTTGCGATTGGTTCTGCCGCACTGACCGCCCTCGCGCTCTTCTCCGCCTACTCGCAGACAGCGGGCCTGAAGGGTATTGACTTGCTGAACTCGCACGTCATCGTCGGGCTCTTCCTCGGCGGTATGCTGCCCTACCTCTTCGGTTCCATGGCGATGCGGGCCGTGGGTCGTGCAGCTTATCAGATGATCGATGAGGTGCGGCGGCAATTCCGGGAGATCGCCGGCCTGATGGAAGGCAAGGCCAAGCCGGACTATGCCCGGTGCGTGTCGATCAGCACCTCCGCCGCGTTGCGGGAGATGATCATCCCGGGCTTGATGGCGGTAGTCGTACCCCTGCTCGTGGGGATTTTCCTTGGTCCGGAGGCATTGGGCGGTCTGCTCGCTGGTTCGACCGTCAGCGGCGTGCTCCTGGCCATCAAGATGGCCAATGCCGGCGGCGCCTGGGATAACGCCAAGAAGTACATCGAGGAAGGAAACCTTGGTGGTAAGGGGACGCCGGTACACGCAGCGGCAGTCGTGGGCGATACCGTCGGCGATCCTTTCAAAGATACCGCCGGTCCGTCTATGAACATCCTCATCAAGCTGATGGCCATCGTTTCGTTGGTCTTCGCTCCTCTCTTCAGCTGGCTGGCCATGTG
>JBLNBY010000317.1:0-3417 GCA_050260295.1 Bacteroidota bacterium | reverse complement strand
CTCCCGGAAAGCATCGCAACCCGTGCAAGCCTCGTAGCTGGGCGGTAGCATGTAGCCTCGCCACGCCGCTCCGGCGACAGTTCACTTGAAGCCCGGTCCAGCATGCGTGGGAACGTTCCCGGCGGCGGGGTGGGTAACTTTTCGACCCAGCCAACGCCACCGGGTGGGTGAAAAAAACACCTACCCCCGCACCCTCGCCCTGCCCGCCAGCCAGTGTTAACCAGGCCCGGCCGCGACAGTCGGGCGAGGGAAGGAGGGGAAGGCATTGTTGGAAGGCATTGTTGCCTGGATCGATGGTGCCATACAGGCAGCGTTTTCCCTACGCTTCTAGCCCATGCATGGAGGAATCCGGCGCGCAAGAGCGAAGAGGCAAAAAAGGCGAAAGTGACGCTAGCTCCTCTTGATACTCAGAATGCTCACAACCCGGTTGCCCCCAGTTCTCTGCTGTCCTGATGGGAGTGAAAACTCATGCAGCCGGCCGGCCGCCGGCCATTGGTGGACCTTCTCTGGTTTGTGGGTGTAGCAGTTCGAACCGCACCGCTGCCCACCATACTGTGGGCTGGCACTGCACTGGCCATGGGAGGGTTTGTACCCATCCAGCTCTTCCTCACGAAAAGGCTGGTGGACGAGCTGGCAGTTACGGTAAGTGGGAAAGGGGAGGCAGCACCCTGGCTCTGGCTATCTCTCCTTGTGGCGATTCTGATTCTGCAAGAGTTGCTTTCGGCATTTCTACAATGGATCCAGGTGTTGGCCCGCGAGCACATCGGACCCAAGCTGCAAGAACGAGTAATGGCGACTGCCGCCGGTCTCGACCTGGCTATTTTCGAAAACCAGGCGTATTACGATCAAATCAACCGTGTCTTTTCTGATACCGAGAGCCGCGCCCCGGACACGATAGCCAACGTGGTTCAATTGATTCGGACGTTACCGGCCCTGGGTGGTTACACGGTGGCGCTGGCCACGTTGTCTCCGGCGCTGCTTGTTATCATCCTTGCCGGTATGGTACCGACCCTCATCGATGCTGCGGCCAGCGGGCAGAGGGCATGGAGTCTCTTTTCCGAGCAGACCCGGGATCGCCGCCTGGCCGGTTTTTACGCGGAGATGCTGACCGACCGCCGGTACGCCAAAGAAGTACGTATCTACGGGCTCGCCCCTTATGCCATGGACAAGTGGTCCACCCTTTTCTGGAAAAACAGCAATGCCCAGAGAAGACTCGCCCTGCGGCTGCTCTTGCGTCAGCGAGGCACTATCCTGGTGGATGCTGCTGTCAGCATGCTGGGACTGTGGTGGGTGGTAACGGCGGGATTGGCCAAAGCTACGGCAGGATCGTATGCCGTGCTCTTCCAGTCTGTCACCGGACTGTCGGGGGCGGCGTTCGAGCTCGTGTATGCCGTGAAGACCCTGAGCACCCAGGCGGGATTCGCGGCCGAATTCCGGTCTTTCCTGCGGCAGCCGCTCGTCTACGACAGCGACTCCGTTTCCATTGCCAAGGTCTCAATCCCCAAGAGGTTCAGCCCGGAGGTTGCCGAGGTTGCGGGCTTGCCGGGACGCGGAGCTGGCGACACAAAAGGCTATGGCAACGCACAAGCTGGCCGCGACGCAAAAGTTGAGCAGAAGCAACGCAAGCTGCGCAGTTTCCCCACGCCACTGACGCAGGAGATCCGCTGTGAGGATCTCTGGTTCATCTATCCGGGGGCCGATCGCCCGGCCATCGCGGGGGTCAGCTTCAGCATCCGAGCCGGGGAGACCGTGGCACTGGTGGGTGAGAACGGGGCGGGCAAAACCACCCTGGTCAAGCTGCTCCTTGGCCTCTACCGGCCAGACCGCGGCCGTATCCTCTTTGACGGTCTGCCGGCAGATGAGATCGATCCCCGGTCCCGTTTTGGCGCCATGTCCGCGATCTTCCAGGACTTCTTACGCTACGCCCTTACGCTGCGGGAGAACATCGCCGCCAGCAACCTTGGTGCGCTGCGAGACGACGCTCGCCTGCAGGGGGCAGTGGCTGCTGCCGGTCTTGGCGATCTACTCGCCCGGCTGCCGCAGGGGCTAGACACGCTGCTCGGGCCAGAGGTGGGTGGGGTCGATCTTTCCGGCGGAGAGTGGCAGCGCGTGGCCCTGGCTCGTTCCCTCCTGCGCGACGCCCAGGTGCTCATCCTCGATGAACCTACGGCAGCGCTCGATCCCCTGGCGGAGCTCGCCGTCTTTGAACGCTTTGCGGAACTCGCTCGCGGCCGGACTGCTGTACTGATCTCCCACCGGCTCGGCATGGCCCGCCTGGCGAGCCGCATCCTGGTCCTGGAGGGAGGCCGTCTGGTAGAGGAAGGTTCCCACTCCGACCTGGTCCGCCGAGGCGGCCGCTATGCTCAACTCTTTGCTGCGCAGGCGAGGTGGTACGTATGAGTTCACAGCCGACCGCTCTGGGCCGGACGCCTGTCGTTCCCGCCAGGCGTTCCCGGCTTGCCTTGTGGCGAGGCATTTGTGGCTTGCTGAAAGAGCTCTGGTTGGCCCATCCCGTGGCCTCCACGGCGCTTCTCCTTCTGATGCTGGTCGGTAACGCCCGCACCGGCATCTACGTTATCTCCACCGGCCGCCTCGTGGATGCGCTCACCAGCCCGCAAGGGACGGCGGCCGGGCGGCCGGTCCTTTTCTGGCTGGTCCTCTTTTTGCTGGCCCGGGCTGTGGAAGAGTTCTACTGGGTACTGCATCCAACTCTGTTTGCCTATTTACGCGACCACGGTACCTATCGCATCCAAGACAAGGTCCTGCGCCGGGCGGCAGCCGCACCCCTCGTTCGCTTCGATGACTCGACTTTCTTCGATGCGCTGCAGCGGGCCAGTTCCGGAATGGGCGGGCGACTCGTGGGCCTTTTCGGAGATATTGTGGGAAACCTGCAACAGTTTCTCATGATCGCGTCTGTCGCTGTTTCACTGTACGTAGTTCACCCGCTGCTCTTGCCGCTCCTGATTGCCGGGATCCTCCCGGGGATCTGGCTGCACGCACGGGTTGCTACTGCGTTATACGAATTCCAGCGGTCTCAGACAACCGCCGACCGCATCCGCGGCTACTTGCAGCGGTTGGTCACCGGGAAGGCTGCGGCGGCTGAGTTGCGCCTGTTTGGACTGCACGACTACCTTCTCGGCTACTGGCGACAACTCCGGGTCGCTCGCCGCCAGGGACTCCTGGCCACTGAGACCCGTCGGGCTGTGCACAACGGTGCGGCCGAGGTTTTCTCCACCGCCGCTTACGGTGGCGGACTCATCCTCGTGGCCTTCCTCATCTTGCGCGGCCAGCTTTCGGTGGGGGATTACGTCGCCGTGACGACGGGGGCGCTCTGGTTCCAGATGATGCTGGGGGGCTCCATAGTCGCCGTCCGGTCGCTGGCCGAAGAAGCTCAGTTCCTCGGTGATCTTTTCGAGT
>JBLNBY010000316.1:0-3923 GCA_050260295.1 Bacteroidota bacterium | reverse complement strand
GCGACATAGACTTTATCCCAACGGAAGAGTATGACCGTCAGGATGCAGACCGGGCCACGGCTGACGCCCGTTTTGTCGTTGAGATGACCACCCGGGTCATCGAACAATGAGTACGGTACCGCTTTTCAACAAGTACGGTACCGCCTTCTAGCCGGCCCGCCGGCTCGATTCCCGCACTACCAACCCGGGCTTGACAGCCACGACACCGCCGCGGCCGATCAAATCGCCACCACCGCCAAGCTCCGCAAACCGGCCATTCCCCTCCGCGGCCGTACCGGCCGGCCCGGTAAGCTCGCCATTCCTTTTTGCCCCGGCCGCCTGGCCTGCCCGCCGGTGGGCCCTATGACCTTCTTCCCGGCTGTCCAGCAACTGCTGCAGCAGGCGGAGCGCGACCGCACCGGCTTCCTCCCAGTTGGGGTCGACGCTGGTTATTTGCGGCGAGTGGTGCGAGGCCACTTCCGTATTGTCATTCCCAACCACCGCGACATCCTGGGGAACGCGCAAGCCGGCGCGCAGGAGCATACCGATGGCACCGGCTGCCGCATAATCGTTCACGGCGTAAAGGCCGTCAAAACCGTATGTCAGGAATCGCTCCACCGCTTGCGACCCGTCCTCCCAGTCGGGCCGGCTCGCAGAAGAGATGTTCACCAACTCCGGAAGGTAGGGAAGCCCGGCTTCGGCCAGGGCGTCCCGGTAGCCGCCGTACCTCTCCGTCGCGGCCAGCGACGCTCCCGGACCCGCCAGGACCGCCCCCACATAGGCAATCCGCCGGCATCCCTGCTCCACCAGGTGCAGTACCGCCTCTTTCGCCCCGGTGCGGTAGTCGACGCGGACACGCGGCAGGCTCGGGGGGACCGCGATATTATCCGACAGTGCGCGGTTGATGAGCACCAGCGGGGTCTGCGTCCACTCCAGCAGGACGGAATCATCACCCCAGGTCGAAGTCGAGACGAAGATTATGCCGTCGACCAGGAGGTCGGCCAGAAACTGGAGCGCCTCCCTCTCGGCCTCAGGGTTGAAGGTGGTGTTGTGCAGTATAACGTGGTATCCGTGCTGACGTGCCACCTGCTGGATACCGCTCACCGTCCGGGCGAGCAGCGGGTGTTTGATATCGGTGAGCAGGACGCCAATGGCTCCGGTGCGGTGTGTCCGTAAGCTACGCGCCAATCGGTTGGGCCGATACCCGAGCCGCTCCACCGCCTCCAATACACGTTTGCGGGTGGCAGCGGACACCTTCTCCGGATGTGTCCCCGTCAGGACGAAGGAGACTGCTGTAGGAGAGACACCCGCTTCCCGGGCCACATCCCGCGCGGTGGGCCGGCCAGCATCCAATCTGCCACTGCGCCCACCGGGAGACAATATGGCTTGGTCGCCTCCCTGACTTGGCCGGGTACGGCGTCTGACCCTTCTCGCGCGGGCATCCTTCCCTTCCTCTGCTTGATCGGAGGTTCGCGAGTCTTCCATGAGTTCATCCTCCTTCGCCGCCTTCCGGTCTTCCGCACGCTGCTTGCTTGGCACTCACCTTCGGCAACTGCCGGCAGCCTGCGAACCTCAAGCAAATGTTTTCGGCACACCCGGTTGATCCCCTCCATCCGGAAAAAGGATCGCCGGACAGAAAGGGTTGAAGGGGAGATAGTTTGTGACCAGTATCCCGTGCCTTTCCGCCCGGCTGCACTCCGTCTTGCTGGATCAGATCGACCGGAACTCTCGTTATCGCTTACCTTGCTGTTTGCGAATGATCAAGTTCCACGCCTCTTCGATATCTGCCAGCGTCTGCGGCACGCTCTTGCGGTTGCCCCACATCTCGGCAAAGAGCGGCAGCATCGCCTGGTTGAAATCGGGCCAGCCATCGATCAGGTGGTCCACCGACTCCCTACCGTACCGCTGTGCTCCCTCCATGGCCAGCAGCACCTGCTGGGAGGTCATTTGCCCCGACAGTTGCGCCAGCTTCACGATGTATCCGACCAGCGCCGACTTGCGGGCGGGCGGCAGAAAGATCATGTCGGTGAAGCTCAGCATCGTCTCCTTGCTCGTCATGAATTTGACGAACTTCCAGGCTGCCTCGGGATTCTTGGTCTGGCTCGAGATCATCCAGGGGTCCGTGTAGACAATGGTGGCCGGGTCAACCTGCACCCCGCCCCCGCGCGGCACGGGAGCCATTCCCCAGTCGAACTTCCGCTTTTCATCCCGGCCGAGCAGGCCCCACGGCCCTGCCCCCAGCATCAGCCCCGCCTGGCCATTGTAGAAAAACTGCGACGGGCTGACCGCCCCTTCGGGGTTGGGCGCGATCTTGAGTTTCCAGACGAGATCCACCGCACTCTGATAGGCGCGCACATTTTCCGGAGTGTTGATCAGTGAACGGGCCGGCCGCCCGGTCCGATACGCTTCCTCGTCAAACCAGTCGCCGCCAAACATCCAGGGGTAGGCGACGTCCATGATACTCCAGTGAACGGCACTCACACCCGCCTGCTTCAATCCGCCCTGCGCGTCCTGGATCGTCATCTTCTTCGCATACTCCACCATGCGATCCCACGTCCAGGACTTATCATCCCAGTTGATGGGGGGATTGGGCAGCCCGGCCTTTTCCACCAGCCCCACGTTGTAGAAGACGAAACTGCCGGTACTCATGAAGGGAATACCCCAGATGTGCTTCCCGTCCTGGTATGCCCGCCAGGCCGCCGGCATGAAGTCCTCGATATTGAGCTCTGCCCTGTCCCGCGCCACAAAGGGGGCGAGATCCAAAAGCCAGCCATTGTTTACATAAGTGCGGACCGCTCCACCCTCATCCCACACATCCGGCGGGTTGTTCGTCGCCCACAAGGTCAGGAGTTTTTCATGGTACGTGCTCCCGGCATCAGTAATCAATTCAACCTTGATATCCGGGTTTTGTTGCTGGAACTTCTCGATCATCCGCTTCTGCCAGTCAAGCTTGGTAGCGTTTCCCGCACCGAAATAGATAGTGATTGTCGTCTTGGCTGCCGCGGCGGCCGGCAACACCGAAAGCGCTGCCAGCATCAATATGGCCAGCGCCCACGCCCCCAGCACCAGTAGCGCCCGGGGGCCTCTCGCTCCGGTTCTCCCCGCCATTCTTATCATCCTTTCGAACCTCCCGTTCGGATCGTCGGAAGTAAGTACTTCTGCACCACGGTCGCCCTTCCTGCTCCTCAAGCTTGGCGTAGCCGCTGATTGCCGCCAGGCGTGGGCACCGGCCGCCGCTGAAACCAGGCGGTCGAAAAACAAGTGCCTACCGGCACACAAAGCGCGTGAAAACAGGTACAATAAAGGCTGATGCACCCGGGACGAGTACTGTCGCACGGGTGCACCAGCTGGGTGATGGTGGGGCGACCGTAACAGAAGGGCCTGGTCCAGGCCAGGTTGGGGTGTACAGCTAGTACCGGGCTGGAAGTACTCGCTGGACTACATGCCCCCGCTAGAATCCGTCTGCGGCCGTTGGGGGGAGGCCGACGGTTCGCCCCGGCTCACTTATCCTTCCACCTCAGTAGGAAGATTCCTGCCTGTAAGAGGCCAACTATGCCCGCAGAACGTCGTAACGTTCCGTCCCTATGGTGTTCGCCCCTAGGATGATCCCGGTCTTCGCCGAAGATCATACCCGGCCGGGGTGTTCCCATTACTGGCCCCCCAGCAGGATGTGTCGGGTTTGAGAGCTCGCTGGATCTCTACTGGCCTGTACTGCCGATCCCCCCGGTCCTTGGCTCGACAGGCAGCTCTACCTCGCCTGACTCTTCCGCACTGATACGCCGGAACGGCTGGAAGATAGCTTGAGCCACCCTCTCACCTTTATGCATGGTCACGGTCTCTTGCCCCAGGTTAATAACCCCAATCATGATATGTCCATCATTGTCCTGGTTTTCGAAATAATCCGAGTCAATGATCCCCACGGAATTGACCAGCATGAGCCCATA
>JBLNBY010000315.1:0-6487 GCA_050260295.1 Bacteroidota bacterium | reverse complement strand
ATGGGCGGGAGTAAACTTATAAAATATAGTATTGACTATATAACAGCCCGATCGGACATGTATCAGGAAAGCGGCGTCGTGTGCCGTTTCGTGGCAGGGAAGCAGCAACATGGGAGTCAATGGTAAAGAGGAGGCACGCATGATGGCCAAGATAGGCGAGGGGCAGTCGTACAGGTTGGTGATCATCGGAGGCGGACCTGCCGGGTATACGGCAGCCTTGTATGCGGCCCGCGCTGGCCTGCAACCGCTGCTTCTCGAGGGTAACGAACCGGGGGGGCAGTTGATGCAGACCACGACCGTGGAAAACTTCCCTGGTTTTCCCGAAGGGGTGCAGGGGCCGGAATTGATGCAGCGCTGGCGGGAGCAGGCGGAGCGGTTTGGGGCAGAGATCCGGGCCGAGGACGCGACCCGTATCGACCTCTCGCAGCGACCCTTCCGCATCGAAGCCGGGGTCAGCGCGATCTCTGCCGATACCGTGATTCTTGCCATGGGAGCATCGGCGCGGCGACTGGGACTCGAGTCGGAGAAACGGCTGACCGGCCATGGGGTCTCGACGTGCGCCACTTGTGATGGCTTCTTCTTCCGAGGCAAGAAGGTGGCAGTCGTGGGCGGCGGCGACTCTGCATGTGAGGAAGCTCTGTACCTGGCCAAGTTGGCGGAAAGCGTCACCATGATACACCGGCGCAATGAGTTGCGGGCCTCCCGCATCATGCAGGAACGGGTCCTGGGGGAGCCGAAGATCAACATCGTCTGGAACGCCGTGGTAGAGGAGATTCTTGACGTAGCAGCAGGGAAGGTGACTGGCGTCACGTTGCGGGACACCGTTACCGGCGAGCGGCGTGAACTTGCCATCGATGGCCTGTTCGTGGCGATAGGCCATATCCCCAACACTGCTCTGGTCAAAGGACAAATCGATCTGGACGAGCATGGTTATATTCGGGTCAAGGGGACCGGCCCGGGAGCCACTGCGACCAGGGTAGCAGGGGTTTTTGCCGCCGGTGACGTGCAGGATCCGTTCTACCGCCAGGCGGTTACTGCCGCTGCGTCCGGCTGTCAGGCGGCCATGGATGTGGAAAGATTCCTGGAAGGGAGTGCCTTCCACGACTGGGGTCTGGCAGGAACCGCCTCTGCCACGGCCACCCCCGGTACGCCCGCGGGAGCGGGAAAGTAGCAATTCAACCGGCGACGCGTGGGTTGGCCGCTCGTCGGCCGGTTGCTGGGGACAAGGAGGCACAGCAGTGGAGACCGTTGTGGTAGTGCTATTCATCGCAGTTTTTCTTTCTATGGCGGGGTACGGATACCGTTTGCAACGCCGGTACTGGAAGGGCAGGTAGTTACTCCTGCACTTCACGGACTCTCGACGCAAAGGGGAGGCGGAGTCTGGGGCCCGCGCCCGCCGGTGCGGCCCCCATTTCTTTTATGAGCCTGAAGGAAAGAGAAGAGCTGACTCGCTTGTTTGCCGAAGATCCCATGGTGCTGGCGGCGTACGTCCTGGAGGAGCGGCGCAGCGGTCGCCGGCGCCGGCAGCCCGCAGCGGCGGCGCTCGCGCAACCGGAATGGCCGCTGCAACTGGGGGTACTCTTCCGAATACCTGGCACCCGCCGTGCGCCCGATCCGCGGGAAAAGACAGTTCGTCGACTGGCTCTGGCGGGGAGGGCGGCAGAACTCCTCGGCTCGTCCGTAGAGGTGTTGGACCTGGATAAAGCCAGCCAGCCCGAGCGCCTGCGGGCCATCGACGGCGGGCTCGTCCTCTATGTGCGCCCGGGGGGCGAGGCGGCTCACCGCGCCTTCGAAGCTTATGTTCGCAATGAAAAGTACAGGCGTCTGCCTTACCTGGCGCGCCGGCAAACGAGCAAGACGCAAACAGGAGAATAAGCAAAAGCACGTTTCCTCCTCTTCCCAGACATGGTACAATGAGCACTGTCCGGTAAATACAATCAATGTGCCATGCCAGGGGAGGGTGTTACCGTGCTGCAGGAAGCCGCGGCATGCCGAAGGTTCCCGGTAAAGCTCGCTCTGCTGGCTCTCGCAATGGTCACCGCCGCCGGAGTGGGTTTTGGAGGCGGTGGGCGATGGGCGGAGGTGAGGGCAGCCGGGCCAGATGACAGAATCGGACCACCCAATCTGCAGGTCGATTTCCCACCGTACCCGGACTTTTCCTTTTCTGATTATCTCTTTCGCACCAACAAGACTGAAGCCGAAGTCTCCGGCCGAACAGCCCCACACGTAAAAGTCAGTGTGAACGGAGTGACGACCCAGAGTGATGCCGACGGGCGTTTCTCGGTGGTGGTCCCGCTGCCGGTGGAAGGTTCCACGTTTTTGCGCGTACAAGCTCAAAATCAGGATGGGGACACCACAACCCTGATCGTACCGGTCATACGCGATACGACGCCGCCGGCTCTGCGTGTGGACTCACCTCCTTCCGGATGGTCGACCCGTGAGGAATCCATCGCCCTTCTGGGAGAGACTGAGCCGGGAGCCAGGGTGTCTGTGAATGGCGAAGCTCTGAGTGTGGCTGAAGATGGTAGTTTCGAGGTCACCAAAGGGATTCGGCCCGGTTCGAACTCCTTCGAATTCGTGGCGGTGGACGAGGTGGGCAATGTTACCCGGCTGGAGGTGGTAGCGATTCTGGATCAAGAGCCTCCCGCTTTGACCATAAACAGTCCCGAACCCGGCCTCATCACCAACCAGAGCGAGGTGGTAGTCGCCGGCGAAACAGAGGCGGGCGCAGTGGTGACTGTGGATGGTCAGACAGTGGCAGTTGACACGGATGGGCGTTTCCAGCACCGAGTCCAGCTTACGGCTGATGGTTCACGTTACATCAACGTACAAGCCCGCGACAGCGCCGGAAACCAGGCCGAGGTTACTTTGCGGGTGGTCCGGGACACCCGGGCTCCCAGCATCATCCCGCAGGAGCCGGCTGCAGCCGTCGCACTCCTGCCGGGTGATACCCTGGTGGTACGTTTCCGGGGTGAAGCCGGTGACACGGCCAGCTTCGACATTGGCGATCGCCGGATCGGCATCCCGGCAGCAGAGGGCAACCCGGGCAATTACACGGGCATCTACCGGATCCAACCGGACGACCGGTTCGAGGATGCACCGATCCGGCTGCGATTGAAGGATAAGGCGGGCAATGAGGGTACCCGCTACACGCAGACAGTTACGGTGCTCGATCCCTTGGTCCCGCTGGTGGCGCAGGTGACCGCGAGTGACTACGCCGTGATCCGGACGG
The DNA here is from genome assembly GCA_050260295.1 of Bacteroidota bacterium. GTDB lineage: Bacteria > Bacillota > Limnochordia > Limnochordales > DUMU01 > DUMU01. The sequence goes on along the minus strand of JBLNBY010000315.1, from coordinate 3,255 downwards.
GCCCGGGTACCGACTACGAGCGGCTCACCAATGCCTATCTGCCTACCCGTCTGGAGGTGCGGGGCAAGGTGGGTGAATGGTTCAAGGTGCAGCTGGGAGCGGCGCAGTCCGCCTGGGTGCACGAGAGCGTGGTCACGCTCCTGCCGCCCGGAAGCCTCCCGCCGCGGGCGGTGATTAGCCAGGTGCGCACCAGCCCGCAGCCTGAAGGCAGTTCACTGATCTACATCTCACTTTCGGAGCCGGTGCCCTTCGTCGTCTACCCGGACGTGCGCGGCCGGTCATTGCGGGTGACACTGTACAACGCAGTCTACGGGCTGTACCACATGGCATACGGACCGGGTGAGAAGCTGATCAAGCTGATGACACTCAACCAGCCCGCCGGCGAGACCAGCGAACTCGTAATCGACGTGGATGCTCCCTATTTGAGCGGGTATTTTGCCCGCTACCAGGGGAACACTCTCGTGATCGAGGTGCGGCCGCCGCTGCCTCGCAGCCTCGAGGGCGTCCGGATTACCCTCGATCCCGGGCATGGTGGATCCCCCGGTGCGGTTGGACCCGCTGGCCTGCGGGAGGCCGATGTCAACCTGGACATCGCTCTCAGACTCGAGCGAATGCTGCAAGAGGCCGGGGCGCGGGTGATCATGACTCGCCGCACTGATAGCTATGTATCAACGACATCAGACGACCTCTACGCCCGGGTCGACATTGCCGAAACCACCAAGAGCCAACTCTTCATCAGTATCCATAATAACGCCCTCGGTGGTTCGTCCGGCCTCACGGTGGAAGGTACGGAGACTTACTACTACAACCCGCTCAGTGGGCAACTGGCCCGTCTGGCCCAGGAAGAGCTGGTCGCCGCGCAGTCGTCCACCGACAGGTTCTTTGCCTACCGTTCGTTTGCGGTCATCCGCCAGACCGGGATGCCGGCCATCCTCGTCGAAGGTAACTTCATCAGCAATCCTGAGATGGAGAAGTGGATGCGGGAAGGCGACTTCAACGAGCGGGTGGCTCAGGCACTCTTCCGAGCAATCGTCCGTTTTCTGGACGAGGTTGGGATCGGTCCGGAACCTGGGCCTCCGGTGGCGGCGGACCCGCCTGCATCGGAGACGCCAGCGTCGGAGTCTTCAGTAGTAGAGACTCCGGTAGCGGAGAACGCGGCAAAGAGCCAGGAGACTCCGGCTCCCCAGGCTTGACGGTGCTCACACTCGCGCATTCGGGGTCGACTTCGGTAGCCTGCTCACCTCTTGAGCAGGCTGCTGTCTTTTATCCTGTAAAGCCTGTGGTCCTGGCTGCCGATGAAGTGAATGAGAGCGTAATTGTGGGAGAGGATGCGTTTGCCAGGACGTATACTGGTGGTGGATGATACGGCCTTCATGAGGTTGACGATGCGGCGCCTCTTGGAGAAGAACGGCTACCAGGTGGTCGCCGAGGCAGAGAACGGCCTCGAGGCTCTCCAACGCTACGAAGAGACACACCCTGATTTGGTAACTATGGACCTCATCATGCCCATGATGGATGGCATAAGTGCCATCAAAGAGCTAGTACGGCGTGATCCGGCCTGTAAGGTGATCGTGTGCAGCAGCATGGGGCAGAAGGCATTGGTGGTCGAAGCTCTCAATGCCGGAGCGTTGGACTTTGTGGTCAAGCCCTTCCAGCCCCAGCGGGTCCTCGAGGCTCTGGCGCGGGTTGCTGCCACCGTGACCTGACAGTTAGCGACTGCCTCCTCCCAGGCAGCGCAAGAACGCTTCTACGTAAGCGTCGAGCATCTCAAGCTCCTGGTTGCTCAGACGTCGATGGTGGGCGACAGCGTTGCGGATCTGCTGCAAATCCTGAAGGCGTCGCGTCACCCATTCCCGGGAACCGAATACGGGAGCAAACACCTGACTCCAATTTCCACGGTCGAGAATGATCTCCAGATAATCTCCAAAGGAAGCGTAAACCAAGAGTGAGCCACCCGTGGGCGCCAGGCCGGGGGGAACGAGGTCCTCAGCGGAAGCCCGCCGGTTTTCTGCGCGCCGGCGGACCTCCGCAGGAACCCGCTCTTGCCACCAAAGCTGGCTGACCGCTGCCAGTTGCGTCTCGATGAACAATCGCAGCCGCAGTTCGAGCTCGGCCAAGAGCAGATAAGGCTTACTGATACGCATGAGATCGGCGGAGGTTATGATGCCCCAGTGGCCGTTGGTCGGGTTGAGCGCCTGAGAGTCCGTCGCCGGGCGGGCATGGAGTGGACCTACCAGGACGGCGTGCCACTTTTCCACCCGGGCGATCACCTCTGCCAAGCCGGCATCCGGACGGACTTGGGGCAGCGGCTCGCTGCAGACTTCTCCCACGCGAAGGCGCGCCAATTGCAAGGCTAGGCTTCCCTGCGGCTGGGCTTGGGCTTCCTCCCCGGTCCCTGTGATTCCGGCGGCGGCCTGTACACTGGCCTGCCAGAAGAGATGGCGTACGTCCCGGGCCCGGAATGTCCCCACCAGTCTGGCCATCTGATCCACTACCGGTAGCTGCGAGAAGCCTGCCCGATCGAGGATGCCAATGGCGTAGAGAACGGGGGCGTCGCTTCGTACGACCTCGGCCGGGTAGGTCATCACCTCGGCTGCGCTGAGGGGCGACTCGACCGCCCGGTGGCGATCCTTGGAGCTGGATTGTTGTGGGTTGGCAACTGGCAAACCGACGTCCTCCTCGTATCGAGCTTTACCTACCGTCATCACGTTCCGGACTTAGAACCGGACGATCGCAGCTGCCACGGGATTGTGGAAATGCGGACGAACCCAGGTTATCCGTGTGTTGCTGCGGGACGGGTGGACCCGATTGGTCAACAGTACCGAGAACAGCTGCAGGGTCGGGTCGATCCAGATCGAGGTGCCCGTGAACCCGGTATGACCGTAGGAATTGAGGCTGAAGAGGTCGCCGGCGGAGGAGTATTCCGACGACTTGAGGTCCCAGCCAAGGCCATGACGTACGCCTACCTCCAGTGTATGGTTGGTGGTCATCAGCACCACCGTGGCGGGGCTGAGGATCTGGACATCACCGTAGCTTCCATAATTCAGGAACATCTGGGCAAAACGGGCCATGTCCGCTGCGGTCGAGAAGAGTCCGGCATGGCCACTGACGCCGCCCATTGCCCAGGCGTTCTCGTCGTGTACCTCACCCGCGATCAAACGGCGACGGAAGGTCCCGTCGTACTCGGTGGCGGCAACCTTGTCCTTCCATTCTGGTCCGGGGTTGTAGAAGGTGTGCTCCATGCCCAGCGGGCCG
>JBLNBY010000314.1:0-4026 GCA_050260295.1 Bacteroidota bacterium | reverse complement strand
GCTTCGAGGGGATCAAGATCCGCCCGCGGCCAGCCGGCGTAAACGGAAGCTCGGATGACTCCTAGCGGGAGGCCCTCGACCATAACGCCCCGCATTGAGGCAATCTCGTCGTCCCCGGCGATATAGACCGGGCCCAGCATCTTGTAGTCGCCCAGGGTGCCTTTCAGAACCGGGCCACCCGTCCACAAGGCTCCCTGAGCATACAACGAGATCTCACTGGGTTGGAAAATCCAGGACGAGTGCTTTTCCCAGAAGTACTTATCCTCGTCGAAGAAGCCAAGCTTGAGTGAGTACTTGTTTGTAGAGCTCAATGCCGCACCAATCTCGATGCCGGTCCGCCCGGTCCAGCGGTCGTCGGCGTTGGGCCTCAACTTGATCTCGGAATCCACGTAGCCAGTGAAGGTGATACCAGCCGCCAGAGTCGGCGCGACTGCTGCTAGGACCAGGGAAAGTGCAGCAACTAATGGTAGTACCCGTCGCATACCAAAAACCTCCTTGTGGTGGCATTCAGAAAACAACTTCTCCGCATCGCAATAATATCCTTCCAACAATATGGGTCATTTACCATATCCAGTGAAAGCTGGCTGTAACCTGCAAGGGCTACGAAGTACGGTGGCGCTGTGGTATCGTGGGTGGGAAGAAGGCGGAGGTGAACCGATTGACCCTCAGGCAAGTTGGCATCCCCCTCGATACCGTGGGTTGCGGTGACTGTCTCGATGTCGTCGCAGCAAGTAGCCGGAGGCGGGTCTGTGTCGATATTGAGGGAGAGAAGTTTGTTGTAGTTGTCCGGGGCGAAATGGCAGAGACTCCCGCGCGCGATGACGCTGATGCCATACCGGTCCTGCTGCCGGGGTTGGTGGACCTGCAGATCAACGGCTTTGCCGGATATGACGTCAACGACCCTGAAGTGACAGCGGAGACTGTAGCCGGGATGGCACAAGCGTTGTGGAAGACGGGCGTCACTTCCTTCTGTCCGACCATAACCACGCAGTCTTTCGCAAGGATCTACCGCTCAGTTCGGGCCATTACCGAGGCTTGCCGTCAGGATCGGCGAGTGGCGCGATCCATCATTGGTGTGCACCTGGAGGGGCCATACGTGAGTGGTGAGGACGGCCCGCGGGGCGCACATCCGGCCGAGTGGGTGCGCGATCCTGATTACGATGAATATCAGCGGTGGCAGGAGGCAGCCGAGGGGCGGATTCGGATCGTCACGCTGGCGCCGGAAAGAGCGGGAAGTACGCAGTTCATCAAGAAAACCGTGAACTCGGGGGTTGTGGTCGCCATCGGGCATACGGCAGCAGACACCGATGCCATTCGGGCGGCCATCGACGCGGGGGCGACGCTCTCAACCCACCTGGGCAACGGAGCACATGGGTTCATCCGCCGCCATCCCAACTACATCTGGGATCAACTGGCCGCCGATGAACTTTCCGCCGGCATCATCGTCGACGGGCACCACCTGCCGCCGGCAGTGGTCAAGACGTTCTGGCGTGCCAAGGGGGAGGAGCGGCTCTTTCTGGTCAGTGACGCGGTGGCGATCGCCGGATTGCCACCGGGCAGGTATACGGCCCTTGGCCAGCAGGTTGAGTTGACGCCGGCCGGCCGGGTGAACCTTCTGGGGACTGAATATCTGGCGGGGTCGGCGTTGGAACTGCGGCAGGGAGTGGTCAATTTCATGCGGTTCACGGGTGTCAGCCTGGCCCGGGCCTGGGAGCTGGCCAGTTCTCGGCCGGCACAACTGGTGGGGTTGGGGAGTGAGCTAGGCTCGTTGACCCCGGGCCAGCGGGCCGACTTCATCCTGGCGGATGCCAGGGCCCTGGCCCAGGGCGAAGTACGGGTCTTGGCCACCGTACTCGCCGGGGAGACGGTTTTTGGCAAGGTACCTGCAGCCGAAGCGTGAGCAGTAACCGAGTTCGGTATGCACGACACGCCGATAGTCAGAGGCAAGGCTGCGACGGGCCAGAGGGTGGGTTACGGCCAGTCGCAATTTATTCGATTGTTATGAGTATAAAGAACACGGCTGCCAGACCGAGGACGGCGGCCACTACGGTGGAAAACAGGTTGACCATGTCATTATCGAACCACCGCAGGCCGTGGCAGAGATGGGCCGGTCTTCCACACCAGTGAACTGCTTCCTCTATCTCTACCCCACAGTGGTCACAGCGGTAGCGGGCCTGCCAGCGGCTGCCAAGCCAGCTGTCGGCCAGTGAGCCGAGAAACCCTGCTAGTGCTGCTGTTGCCGCTGCTTTGTAAGCTACCCCGGCGAATACCGGTACGGGCAGGAAGGGGAAGAGGCCGGTTAGTGCGAGCTCGGCACTGACGAGCGCAATCAGGCCTGCGCCGGCCAGGGCGGCGAGGATGCCGATCAAGCTGACCGCCCCCGAAGTTCCCGGCGGTACGGGCCGCAAGTCCCACAGACGGTGCGGGGGGCCGCCGAAGCGGCGGCCCAGTTCACTGGCCCAGGTGTCACCCGTCGCCTCGGCCAGCGCGGCGGTGAAAGCGATCCAGGCCGGGATCACCATCGACTCCGGCAGGGCGGGTGATAGTGCGTTGACAGTGCGCCCAAACAGACAGGCGAGCACTGCAACCAGGCCGTTGGCCAGGACCTGGCGGGCGTTGCGCCGCGGGCTTAAACCACGGCCCGGGCTCGAGCGAAAACGCGAGCCCCGTTCCTTTTCCTTGAGCGGACTCGTACTGCTTTTCGGCCTTTCCGGTAGAACGCTCCACGCGGAAGACGTTACGAAAAAGAAAAGCAGGGTAAAACTGGCGCCCCACTCGCCTGTGAAGTAGACCAACCAGCCAAGCAGGAAAGCAGCGAGAGCGCCATCCCGGTTGAGCCACCCGCGTGTCCAGGCGCCCCCGGCGGAGATGGCGGCAAACAGGCTGGCCAAAAGCGTGCGAAGCCAGACTTGTGTGTCCAGGCGGTACCGCCCCTCTCATACGCTCGCGCCTCGCATGATAGCACGGCTCGCACCCGGGCGTATATCCCCGCAAGTTCAACTTGAGTATCGGGAGAACCAGGTGCAAATCCTCATGAAGTGAGAGATCCACAAGCGAGACATCCGCGGCCGGGTGTGCGAGGATGCCGGCTGCCTGCATTCAGGAGCAAGCAGAGGGCGAGGAAGGTGTACAATGAAGCCAACGGAGTGGTCTACTGCTGGGGCTGCCGGGGATAAAGACGGGCCGGAGCAGGTGCGTGTCTTGCACCTGGTTCGGCCGGCGGCCGGGGGGATGGTACGCCATCTACAAATCTTGTTGCCCGCCCTGGTTGGCCACGGACTGGAAGTAGTGGTGGCCGGGCCGGTCAGTCTGGCGGATGCGTTTACTGCATCGGTCATTGGGCCCGCCGTTATGCCCGCTGTTGCGTCGGCAGGTGTACGCTTTTCGCCCCTGCCGTGGGCCAGGTCATTGCTGCGCCAGCCCTGGGTCATCCCGGGCTTGCGCCGTTTGGTGGCGCACCTGCTTGCAGAGTTGAAGCCGGATATCGTTCACCTACACGGACTGGAGGCCGCCTGGGTGGGGTTGCCCGTCTGCCGGCGGCACGGCGTGCGGGTCTGTGTGACGTTGCACAACGAGTTGCCGGGGTTGGCGTCACGCGGGCGGTTGGCCGGGACTCTGGTTCGCCGCCTCACGGCTTGGCTGGCGGCTGCCGATGCCGTGATATTGGTTTCGCCGGCGATGCCGGCGAGGCTGGCGGCGTTGGCGGTAGGGGACACAAAGGGTGACGGCGGTCGCAGGGCCATTGCCAAGTTCCACTTGATCCCGAACGGAATCGACCTCACAGCCAATGCGCCACTGCCGTTTCCCCGGACCGAAGCTGCCGAGCCGTTGCGAATAGCCATTGTTTCCCGCTTGAGCCGGGAAAAGGGGGTAGACCTGATCTGCCCCGCTCTGAGAGGATGGAATCGGAGGGAACGCCCCCTCGAAATCCGCCTGGCCGGTGATGGACCGTGGGCTGGGAGATTGCGCCGTCAGGTGGATGCGGCCGGGCTCGGCGGGGAAGTCAGGCTGCTTGGCCGGCTGTCT
>JBLNBY010000313.1:0-4403 GCA_050260295.1 Bacteroidota bacterium | reverse complement strand
CGTGGCCGCGCATGGGCTTGTCCAGGTAGATCGTATGCAGGCTTGGGCAGTCAAAGCCGGTGAGCCACATGTCGCGCACGATGACCACGCGGAAGGGATCGTTTGCGTCGCGGAAGCGATTGGCCAATAGCTCGCGCCGCGCTTTGTTGCGGGCGTGTCGCGCTACGCGGGGGCCCTCTGAGGCGTTGCCCGTCATCACCACTTTGAGCAGCCCCTTGTCGTCGTCCTCGTGAAACCAGTCCGGCCGGAGTCTCACGATCTCGTCGTGCAAGTCCATGCAAATGCGCCGGCTCATGCAAACCACCATCGCCTTGCCGTCTAGGGCCTCGAGCCGTCGCTCGAAATGCTCCACGATGTCCTGCGCGATAAGCCTTAGGCGCTTCTCGGCTCCCACGATGGCCTCCAGCTGCGCCCATTTGGTTTTGAGTTTCTCCTTGCGCTCGACCTCCTCGCCCTCCGTCACCTCTTCGAAGTCGGGGTCGATGCGCGGCCGTTCGGATTCTTCGAGCGCCAGTTTCGCCAGCCGGCTCTCGTAATAGATCGGGACGGTTGCCTTATCTTCGACTGCACGTTGAATGTCATAAATGGAAATGTAGTCGCCGAACACAGCGCGCGTGTTACCGTCAGCCGTCTCAATGGGGGTGCCGGTGAAGCCGATGAACGAGGCATTCGGCAGCGCATCACGTAGGTGGCGCGCGAAGCCGTCGATGAAATCATACTGGCTTCGATGGGCCTCGTCGGCGATGACCACGATGTTCCAGCGCTCGGAGAGCGTCGGGTGCCGGTCGCCCTTCTCCTCGGGCAGGAACTTCTGGATCGTGGTGAAGACCACCCCACCCGCCTCTACAGCGAGCTTCTGGCGCAGATCGGCCCGGCTTTCAGCCTGCACAGGAGGCTGACGTAGGAGGTCCCGGCATCGAGAGAAGGTGCCGAAGAGCTGGTCGTCGAGGTCGTTGCGGTCGGTGAGGACAACGACCGTCGGGTTGCCCATTGCCAGCTCGCGGATGATCCGGCCGGCGTAGAAGGCCATGGTCAGACTCTTTCCCGAGCCCTGGGTATGCCAGACCACACCGATACGGCGGTCGCCGGGCTTGCCGCCGTGCCGCCTCCCGGCCTCGTACCGTCCGGGCTCCTCGGCGACCTGGTCCGCCGCCCTGAGTTGCGCGGCGCGCAGAGTCTCAGCCACTGCCACCCGCACCGCGTGGAACTGGTGGTAACCCGCTGTCTTCTTGACGAGTCGGCCTGCTCCCTGGTCTTCGAAAACGATGAAGTCGCGAAGGAGGTTGAGGAAGCGACGCTTCTCGAAGACGCCCTTCGACAACACCTCAAGTTGCGACACGCCCACGTCTTCGATCTGCTCGCCGGAAATCGTGCGCCAGGGCTTGAACCATTCCCGCCCGGCCGTGAGCGTGCCGAAGCGGGCCTCGACCCCATCCGAGATCACAAGCAGTTCGTTGAAGGCAAAGAGGGTTGGCAACTCCATCTTATATGTCTGAAGCTGCTCGAAGGCGGTCCAGATCGTAGCCTCCTCGTCGGCCGGGCTTTTGAGCTCGATCAAGACGAGCGGCAACCCGTTGACGAAGAGCACCACATCCGGTCGCCGGACGTGTTTGTTTTCGCTGACCGTGAACTGGTTGACCGCGAGCCAGTCGTTATTCTCTGGATCCTCGAAGTCGATCACTCTTGCCTGCGCCCCGGGAATGGAGCCATCGGACCGGCGATATTCTACAGTGACCCCATCGACGAGTATGCGGTGGAAGGCACAGTTACGGGCCTCCTCGGTTGCGCCTTCAGGCTGGGTGACACGGCGGAAGGCGTCTTCCAGCGCCTCGGCAGGCAAGTCCGGGTTCAGCCGGGCGAGGGCATCACGTAGGCGCTGCTCCAGCAGCACCAGCCGGTAGTCGCTGCGCTCGGCGAAGAGCTCGCCGGGCGCGATCTCGGGCCCATGTCTGACCGTCCAGCCGAGCGACTCGAGCCAGGCGAGGGCGGCCTGTTCGACCAGGGATTCGGTCATGCCCCATTCGGTCATCACAACACCTCCACTGAGCTGTCAGGAGCCTCCCCGGAGTGCTCGCTCTCCGCTTGCCCGTAAAAGTCAGCTAGACATATGCGATACGTCTCTGGCTCCATCTGAAACAGCACCTCGCTCGGTCGGAACTCGACATCGAAGATACGGATCACGCCATGGACCTTGTCCACATGGTCAAGGACTGCACCTATCGCACCTCAATCATCGAAGGGATCTCTCGACGATACCCTTTCAGCTTCATGCTCGTACATGTCTGCCAATTCTCGGAGTGTGGATGCCAGACGGGCGTATCCAGCTCCCTCGACAGCTTCGGCCTGCGCCCGATACCTCGCCGCAAGCTCCCTTTCCGGTTTCCCTGTGGGATCTACCCAGTGCACGCCGCGCGAGTTGTAAAGCTCGGTACGGAATCCGTCGCGCATGTCCTCAGCATCTTTCGCGTTGAGGGCCGCAGCCGCTGAACGGTGGATCCACAACCCATCCGGATCCGGCGGTACATAGACGAGCACATGACCCACCATCGTCATTGCAATTTCCAAGTGCCCTGTTCCGATGCACTCTTTCTTCACGGTTTCCAGCCATGCTTTCAGTGCATCGCCGTCGTATGCCCCGTCTTCACGTAAACCCGGTGGAATACGCCACCCCCTCAGCAAGCGATAAGCATTCGTTGCGATGTTCTTCCTTTCCTCGGTCGGCTCCTCAACCGGGCGTTCTTCTTTCTTGGATGGAAAGACAAGCCGGATAACCTCGCAGAAGAACTCAGGATCCTTCGCGAGCCGACGCTCGAGTAACTTTGGCGAAGCGTCATTGTGCTCATCCAACAGCGGCAGATACGCCCATTCCACACGGAAAAGATCATCAGGATTTGTACCTGCGTCGTTTTGGAGCGCCTTGATAACCTCAACTATCTCGTAAGCGTCCAGCGAGTGAGGGCTTTCCGCCGACCTAAGCGCCCCGAGCAAGGCCCGGACAGCCCTTCCGTTGTCGAAGGCCTGCTTGTCATGTAGCATCCTGTGAAGACATCGAATCGCTGCGTATGATCTTCCGTGGTGGATGAGCTGATCGACAGCGTGTTCGAGGCCACTCTCTGCCTCGTAGGGATTCGCAGCGGTCTTGGACCAGTAGGCCGATTCATCCTGTCCAAGAAGGCGCTTGGAGCGCTCCCATGTATCCTGCGTGAACGGCAGGAAGGAGAGAAACTGTCCAACCTGGTTCGAGGTCCATTGTGAGGTCTCAATAGTGTCAACCCACTGCCAACCTTGACTACGAAACCGACCCCAAACGAATCCACCCGCGAACTGAGCAAGCGCTTTCTGCTCGGACTCAAGCAAGTCAGGTAGGACCACGCCATCAGAGTCTTTGCCTGCCACGGCCCCAAAGGCTATCCCGACACGCCAAGGCGACTGGACAGCCTTGGCAAAAGCAAGTACCGCCTCTACTCCTCCATTAGCAGCGACCTCTTCGACGGCCCTTTGACGACGGTTCTCTAACTCTCTGTGCTGTTCCTCGTAGTTTCCCTTCTCCTCGTATAGATCGAAATCACTATCGCAGAAAAGCCGTTGATGGCGAAAGAAGGGGGCATCAGGTGCCAACCGATCAACGATAGATGCAATCTTCTCGACCTGTTGGGGCTTCATAGCCCATTGGGCATCCGCAAACTTTCTGTGTTTCGTCACCAAGTCGACGAGCTCAGTCCAAAGGCGCAGCCGGTCCGCTTCCGGCATAGCCACTACAGCGTCAGACGCAAGATGCTCCAGAAGCTGTTCATGCGCGGGCTGAGGGAGGTTTTCTAGGTGGTCAATGAGCTGGGCGAGCTTTGACACATCTCTTTTTGCTTCGTTGATAGCCAACTCTGCGTAGGCGGATACCTGCTCCCAATATTCTCGATGAGTGACACCCTTAGGCCAGTCGTCAGGTATCGTCGCCCGCCACGCTGGCTTGCGCGTTCCAGAGGAGGCAGAGCGAGATCGTGGGAGAAGAGACAGAAGCAGTTTCCACCCGATGTCTGGAAGCTCAGCGAGTAGCGCCTTTACTGCTGCCACTCGCTTGGTGATTGGAGCGCATGTCTGTGGTAGCCACGGCAGCAAAATGGTGGTCAACGAATCAACGGGCCGATTCGCCCACTGGCCGCCAGGATCTCGCGCAGCAAGTTCCCCCAAGCAAATGACCACACGGCTGAGGTAATCCGCATCCCAGGCCAGAGTCTCTAGCGCCCACAGTAGCCCGCTCACGTAGGTGCGACCAAACACACCGCTACTCTCTTGAGAAAAGACCTCATCGAACGGGCACGGATTGCTACGCAGCGCCTTTTCGACAGCGTCAAGAAATTCCCCTGGTGCGGCTTCCGCCAGCAGAGGAAGCAGGTCGTTCAGACTGG
>JBLNBY010000312.1:0-4009 GCA_050260295.1 Bacteroidota bacterium | reverse complement strand
ACCTGGGAGGCTTGGGCAGTCCGGGCAGCCGGGGCAGGTTGGCACGGCCTCAGCAAGCAAACAAGCACGAGCGGGGCAGCAACTAGAGACTCCGACCCCAGTCCGTCGCCCCAGGCGGTTGCGGTCGTTGTGGGGGAGTCTGGCGCGCTGGTGGGTGGCGGCTGACCTGTCGCTGCGGTTGCTGGCCCTGCTTTTGGCGATCCTGCTTTGGCTCTTGGCCCATGGCGTGCCCCAGGATGGATTGTTCTAGGGCTTGGATTGCCCTGGGGCTCTGGGCTCTCAAACGAGTTCCGTCCTAACTAACGAGGAAAAACATGGACAGTGGGAGTTGCAGGTGAAGGACGATGGCACAGCTTTTCGGCACGGACGGCGTACGTGGCGTCGCCAACCGGGAGATCACCCCGGAACTCGCTTTTCGGCTCGGACGGGCCGCCGCAGCGGTGCTGGCCGCCGATGTACCCCGGCCACGGATCGTGGTGGGCCGGGACACCCGTGCTTCCGGTGAAATGCTGCAGGCGGCACTGGTGGCCGGTTTCCTCTCCGCCGGGGCTCACTGTTTGGATGCAGGCGTGATACCGACCCCCGGCGTAGCCTACCTGACCCGGCAGCGGCAGGCCCAGGCTGGGGCGGTGATCTCCGCCAGCCACAACCCCATCGAAGACAACGGCATCAAGTTTTTCGGACCGAACGGTTACAAGCTTTCGGATGAATTGGAGGCCCGCATCGAGGAACTTGTCCTCGATCTTGAGCAGGGAAGGGATGAATTGCCGCGTCCGACCGGCGGCGGCGTGGGGCGGTTGCTCACCGATACTCAGGCGGGCAATGACTACCTCGACTTCCTGGCTGCTACCGCCCGCTACCCTCTAAATGGCCTTCGCATCGTGGTCGACACCGCTTACGGAGCGGCGTTTCGCCTTGCCCCCCGGCTTTTCACCCGGCTGGGGGCAGATGTACTCGCCCTGCACCTCAGCCCGAACGGGACCAACATCAACGTCGGCTGCGGTTCAACCCATCCCGAAGTGGCTGCCGAGAAGGTTCGCGAGGAAGGTGCAGACGCGGGCCTTACTTTTGATGGGGACGCCGACCGGTTGATCGCCATCGACGAACAGGGAAACGTCGTGGACGGAGACCATATCCTGGCAATCTGTGCCCTCGACCGCTTGCGCCGCCAAGACCTGCCCGGGAGGACGGTGGTTGCCACCATCTACTCCAATCTCGGCTTACGCAAGGCTCTGCACGACGCCGGGGGCGAGCTTCTGATTACGGGAGCTGGCGACCGCCAGGTGATGGAAACGCTGCTAGCCAACAACCTGGTACTGGGTGGTGAACAGTCCGGTCATATCGTCTTCCTGGAGCACCATACTACAGGTGACGGTATGCTCACCGCCATCCAGTTGCTGGATGTGATGATGCGAACCGGTCTTCGCCTGTCCGAACTGGCTGCCCAAATGCCTTCTTTCCCGCAGGTGCTGGCGAACGTGCGGGTGAGAACGAAGGAAGACTGGGACAAGATGCCGGCGGTGCAGGAAGCCCTGGTCCGGGCCCGGGCGACACTGGGGGCCGAGGGAGAGCTGAATGTCCGGCCCTCCGGGACTGAGCCGGTGATCCGGGTCATGGCCCAGGGGCCGGAGCGGGCGGCAGTGGAGACCGCCGTGGAGCTGGTCACGCGGGCGCTGGAGGTGAGCCTGGGGGTGTAGAGGCGTTTGTGCGGAATAATCGGGTATACGGGTGCGAAAGCGGCGCTGCCGCTGCTGCTCGACGGGTTGGCCAGGCTGGAGTATCGCGGCTATGACTCGGCGGGTGTGGCTTTACTGCCAGGTCTGGTTGAGGGCCGGGTACCAAGCCAAACCCAGGGCCAAGTCCAAAGCCAGACACAACGCCAAGCCCAAAACCAGGCCCAGATCCAGGTCCAGACCAAGATCCAGACCCAGCCAAACCAGCTGTTCCTGACCAACAACCCGAACCCTGGGCCGAGCCCAATCCCGCCTATTCTGGACGGCGGTGACGGGCGGGCCGGGGCAGTGGGAGTCCGGGTCCGGACGCCGGCAATGACGCTGCCCGTCACTCTTGTGGTCCGCAAAGCAGCCGGCCGGCTCGATCGCCTGCACGAGCTACTGCAAGAGCGCCCGCCCGAGCAAGAGCTAACCACTGGTATCGGCCACACCCGTTGGGCCACGCACGGGCCACCCACCGATGCCAATGCCCACCCTCACCTCGACTGCCGTGGCCGGGTGGCGGTAGTTCACAACGGAATCATCGAGAATTCGCTCGCTCTGCGGGAGGAATTGCTCGGCCGGGGGCACGGATTCAGTTCACAAACGGATACGGAAGTAGTGGCACATCTGTTGGAAGAAGCGCTGGCGGAGGGGCAGGCGATGTACTCCGCCTGGCTGTGGGTGTTGGGGCGGCTTGTGGGAGCGTTTGCGCTGGCAGCGGTGACTGTCGACGAACCGGGCAGTGTCTGGCTCGCCCGCTTCTCCAGTCCGCTGGTGGTGGGGAGAGGTGCAGACGGCTGGTTCGTCGCCTCCGATATCCCGGCCTTGCTGCCCTACACACGTGAGGTCTATGTGCTGCAAGACCGGGAGGCGGGCGTGCTCACGCCGGAGCGGGCGCGGTTTTTCACTTTTGGCGGCGAGAGCGTGGAAAAACGGCCGCAGACGGTGGCCTGGGAGGTAGAACAAGCCGAGAGGGGCGGCTTTGCCGATTTCATGCTCAAGGAAATCCACGAGGAGCCGGCGGTCGTCCGTCGCCTGTTCACCCGCTACTTCCCCGCGGCGGGGGACGGACTGGCCCTGGGACTGCCGTGGGGAGACTTGTGGTGGGCGGAACGCCGCAAACTCTGGATCGTCGCTTCCGGTACCGCGGCACATGCCGGGTTGATGGCCAGGCACTGGTTTGAGAGGATTGCTGGCCTTCCGGTCGAGTTCGACGTCGCGTCCGAATTCCGTACCCGTAAACCGCTGCTGTCCCGCCGTGATCTTGCGCTGGTGATCAGCCAGTCCGGCGAGACCGCCGACACGCTGGCGGGGTTACGTTTGTGCCGGAGTCAGGGCGTGCCAACCCTGGGCATCGTCAATGTGGCCACCAGCAGTATTGCCCGGGAATCCGACGCCGTCCTACTCACCGAGGCCGGGCCGGAGATCGCGGTGGCGTCGACCAAAGCTTACGTGGCGCAGCTGGTGGTGCTCGCCTTGCTCGCCATCCACGTGGCCAGGGTTAGAGCTAGGGCCGTAACCGGGGTGGTGGCGGGGGCTGGTGGAAGGCCGGTAGTGCTGCCCGAGGACTCGGGAACCTGGCGCCAGCAGCTCGAACGGGGGCTGACGGTCCTGCCGACGGCCATCGAGGACCTGCTGGGACGCCAGGTCGTCATCGATCCGAAGGTCGTGGAGAAGATCGCCGGGTCGGATCACGTCTTCTATATCGGGCGGGGTCTCGACCACGCAGCGGCGGTGGAGGCAGCCCTCAAACTCAAAGAGATCTCTTACATCCATGCCGAGGCGTATGCCGCCGGTGAACTCAAACACGGCCCGCTGGCTCTGATCAGCCCGGGCACACCCGTCATCGGTATCCTGACCCAGGATGAACTGGTTTCGCGCACCCTGGCCAACCTGCACGAGGTGAAGGCCCGGCACGGGTGGGTAGTGGGGGTTGGTTCACAGCTCGCGGTGGGAAGCGAGGAGGCAGCATTTCTCGACGCATACGTCAAGTTGCCGGCTCTGCCGGCCCCGGCCCGGCCGCTTCTGGCCGCCCCGGCGCTGCAGCTTCTGGCCTACCAGGTCGCCCGAGCCCGGAACACAGACGTAGACCGCCCCCGGAACCTGGCTAAAAGCGTCACGGTGGAGTAAAGTAGAATTTGCCATGATTGTGGGTCTGGGGACTGACATCATAGAAGTCGCCCGGATTGCCCGGGCTTACGACCGGTTCGGGGAAAGATTCTTGCTCAAGGTTTACACCCCCGAGGAGATCCAGTACTGCCTGCGGGCGACTCACCGCGGGCGGGTGGTGGAGA
>JBLNBY010000311.1:0-12703 GCA_050260295.1 Bacteroidota bacterium | reverse complement strand
CGAGAAATGGCCCCAGGAGGTCATCAGATACGATTGTCCGCTCCCTGCAACCGCTCGCAGGCGAAATTGCTGCCGGCGCTCGCTTGGCCAAAACGTGACTTTATCCACGGGCTGCTAACCTCTACGTGGACATATCAGCACGGTTCGGAGAGTTGGCTTCTACGCCTCGCGCGAGCGCTCAGTTTCTTATCAAGTACGCGGACAAGGTTTTGTTCGGAACCGACCAAGGGAAAGCCCTCAGCATGTACCGGAGGTCATTCCGAATCCTGGAGACGTTGGACGAGCACTTCTATGAAGTGGAGGGCTTCAACTACCACTGGAACCTGTCCGGTCTGGGCCTGCCAGTACCGGCACTGAGGAAGATTTACAGAGACACCGCTCTTACGCTGCCCGGACATCAGGCGCAAGGCACTAGCGTCGGCTTCTGTAGATAGTTGAGAGGAGAAGCATATGCTGAGAAGGGCTTTCCTGCGGTATTGCATGGCTAGTCCGTTGGGTCTGCCGGGAGGTGTGGCTGCGCCAACCACGAAGCCCAACGTGATCCTAATTTATGCCGACGATCTCGGCTACGGCGATGTAGGTTGCTATGGAGCGAAGCTTGTGAAGACGCCGAGAATCGATGAGCTCGCCCGTCGCGGAATTCGCTTCACTGACGCGCATTCTTCCTCGGCGACTTGCACCCCCTCACGGTACTCTTTGTTGACGGGTGAGTACGCATGGCGCAAGCGGGGTACACGTGTCCTTCCGGGAGATGCGGCCCTGATCCTTGATCCAGGCCGCCCGAATTTGCCCTCCACATTCAAGCGGGCTGGTTACTCCACGGCATGCGTCGGCAAGTGGCACTTGGGATTGGGTAGCGGCGCGGTCGACTGGAATGGCGAGATCCGCCCAGGCCCGCTAGAGGTTGGCTTCGATTACAGCTTCATCATCCCTGCCACCGGCGACCGCGTTCCCTGTGTCTACGTCGAGAATCACCGCGTGGCCGGATTGGACCCGGCTGACCCGATTCGAGTCAGCTACTCGGAGCCGATTGGCGCCGAGCCAACCGGAAAAAGCCGGCCTGATCTCCTAAAGGTGAAACCCAGCGCGGGCCACAATCAGACAATCGTCAACGGAATCAGCCGGATCGGGTACATGTTGGGTGGCAAGGCGGCCCGCTGGGTGGATGAAGAGATGGCGGCAACCCTAACTGCGAAGGCGGTCTCGTTCATCGAACAGAGCCGCCGCAGCCCATTCTTCCTCTACTTCTCGACGCATGACATCCATGTTCCACGGGTACCGGCCCCGCGATTCCGTGGAATGACGGGCTGTGGCGTGCGGTGCGAGGCCATCGCCCAACTGGACTGGTGCGTTGGACGGATCCTTGGAGCCTTGGATCGGCTCGAACTGGCTGCCAATACCCTCGTTCTATTCACCAGCGATAATGGACCGGTCATCGATGACGGCTATGCAGACGGCGCGCTCGAGGACCTGAGCGGACACAGACCTGCCGGCCCCTTCCGTGGAGGGAAATACAGCCTCTACGAAGGAGGCACAAGGGTTCCGTTCATCGTATCTTGGCCGGGCCGGATCAGACCCGGAGTCTCAAACGCCCTGGTGGGCCAAGTCGACATGCTCGCGTCGTTTGCGGCGCTCGCGGGCCAAAACTTGGCACCGGGCACCGGCCCCGACAGCGAGAATCTTTTGCCAGCGCTCCTTGGCAAGTCCCAAAAAGGGCGCAGTCACTTGGTCGAACACGACGCCTCCAGACTGGCCCTGCGGATGGGCAAGTGGAAGCTGATCCCCGGGACGGGCCCCCAGAGCGATGAACTCTACAACCTGGAAGCTGATCCTGGCGAAGGAACCAATGTTGCAGCCGCGAACCCCTCGATCGTGGGGATTATGAAGAAGACCCTGGAGGAAACTTGCGCTGCCGGAGGAACGGCAGGCTTGCCCCGCCCCTGATGGCTCTTGGCCCACCCTCGCGCGACCGTGGTATAGTGAGTCTCGCGGATAGGTTGTGCGTGCGGACTTGGTAAAGGGGGCGAGGAAGGCGGAGGCATCTCAGCCTCTGGAAGCGGAGGAGATCCCCGCTCAGCAGGTTCGCGAACAGCTCCAGCGAATTCTCGCCAGCGAGCGGTTCGCGCACTCGGACCGTTTGCGCCGGTTCCTCCACCACGTTGTCGAAGAGACGCTGAGCGGGCGCCAGAATCAGCTCAAGGAATACACAATCGGGATTGCCGTCTTTGATCGGGATCCGGCATTCGACCCCCGGACGGACCCCACTGTTCGAGTCGAGGCAGGACGCCTGCGCTCGCGATTGAGTGAATACTACAGCGCAGACGGCGTACAGGATCCGTTGATTATCGAGATCCCGAAAGGTAGCTATTTTTGCACGATACGCCGACGAAGTGAGGAGCCCATCCGCCGATTTGACTGGGTCCGACGGCTGCACTGGGTGCTGGATTGGAGATTCGGAGCCATCCTCATCGTGGCCGGCCTGGCCGCAGTCTTGGCTGTCCAAAACTGGTCTCTCCGTCGACAGGCCCAAGCTTTCCCGGTGCCGCCGATCGAGGCGACTCCGATTTGGGAGCCTTTCCTGTCTAGCCAGGCCGATACAGTAATCGTTTTTGGCAGTCCGCTCTTCTTTGAATCCGAGCAGCGGCGTCTCTTCGTTCGCCAATATGACGTCAACGATCCTGTGAACCGCTTCAGCAACCCGTCCTACCAGAATTTGGAGAGGCTGCTCGGTCCCCTGTCGGAACCGCGATACATGTACGCTCAGACCGGCGAGGCATTGGCGCTGCACCATTTCGCAGCTTTTCTGGGCCGATATGCGAAGCGGACAAGAGCATTGCCAGCCAACGTTGCTACCTGGGATGCGATCAAGA
The DNA here is from genome assembly GCA_050260295.1 of Bacteroidota bacterium. GTDB lineage: Bacteria > Bacillota > Limnochordia > Limnochordales > DUMU01 > DUMU01. The sequence continues at coordinate 9,833 of JBLNBY010000311.1, read as the reverse complement.
ACAGCAACGTCATTTGCATCGGTCCTGCACGGATGAACCCGATCCTGAAGCGGTTGCCCGTGGAATGGGATTTCGAACTTCAGCCAGATAGCTACGTGCTCAATCGCAGACCGCAGCCGGGGGAGCCGATGTCTTACTACACGCCTTCCCACCGGGATGCGTGGAGCTATGCGGTCATCGCCTCCGTGCAAGGACTGTCGCCTGAGCGTGAACTCCTGATCGTGACGTCGCACTCAAGCGCGGGGACCCAAGCAGCGGCCGAGTATCTGACAAGCGAGGCCACCCTGCGGGAACTCGCCGGGAAGCTTCAGGCGCGGCTTGGCGGGAAACGTTCCTATCAGATCCTCCTCCGGATCTTGGCGGACCACGATCAGGGATTCAAAACCGAGTACGTCACGCACCATTCGGCCCGCCAGTTCCTCCCGAAACGTTGAATTGAGACGGGGCTTACGGTAACAAATACGGTTACGTAGCAGCAACCCACTCCCCGGGGGCTCCAGACAGCGGCCAAAATGTGAACCGTCGGGCGTTCAGACCGGCTCCATGAGATTCGAGGCGAAACCGAGATACCGCCGGAAGGTGCGGTGTGTGAAGTGTCTCAGAATCCACGGAGACGGTCGGGAACCTGGACTTCGGATTCCAAGGGAGGTGTTGTATGGCAAGGAGTGATGTTTCGTGCGCTGGTCTTTGGAAGGGCGGAATAGCCTGCCTTCTGCTGGCGGCGTTGGGTACGATCTTCGCAGCGCTGGCTCAAGACATCAGGGGTACGCTGCAAGGCCGGGTCACGGATCCGAGCGGCGCAAGCGTCCCTGGCGCCAAGGTAGTGGTCACCAATCAGGCCACAAACGTGGCGATCGAGGCTGTTACGAACCTGGAAGGTAATTACGTGATTGCGTTCCTGACTCCCGGCGTCTATTCGCTGAGAGTGGAGCGAGAAGGCTTCAACAAGTTGACGAGACCCAACGTCACCTTGCAGACCCAGGAGCGATTGACGATCGATTTCACGCTAACACCAGGCAGCCTGACAGAAACCGTCACTGTCATGGCGGAACCTCCCATGCTGCAAACGGCCAGCGCCGACTTCGGCCAGGTTATGGATACTAGATTCCTGAACCGGCTCCCCGTGGTGGGCATGAACCCGCTCGCCGTCGCAGACATGGCCCCCGGGGTGGTACCCATCACTGTCAGCAGCATCACCGACTTTAACAGCAGCTACGTTCGAATCAACGGAAGCAGCGGGACTGGTAACCAGATGACCGTCGACGGAGCCCCGGCCGACGTGCCGCGCATGTCAGGTGTGAGCTATGTGTTTCCGATGGCGCAAATGGTGGAGGAACTCAAGATTGTCACAGCGGTATTCGATGCCGCGCAAGGGCGGACCAACGGAGGTTCGATCCTGGTCGCGACCAAAACCGGCACAAACCAATTGCACGGGAGCGCCTACTACAACTTCCGGGACGAGCGCTTCAATGCCAACTCGTGGACCAACAAGTACTTCGGTACGCCGCGCGGCCAGGAGAATTTCTGGATTGCAGGTGCGACTGCGAATGGGCCGGTGATCAAGAACCGGACCTTCTTCAGCGCGGGGATCGAAAAGCAGCGCAACATTCGTAGCCAAAACTGGAACTGGCGCGTCCCCACTGAACTAGAGCGGAAAGGGGATTTCTCTCAAACCCTAAGTCCGAGCGGACAACCGCTTCGGCTTTACGACCCCCTCACCACGGTCATGAGCCCGAGCGGCACGTTTGTCTCGCGCGAAGTCTTCCCCAATGCCATGATTCCGAGCAGTCGAATTAACGAGGTCGGTGCGGCCGTCGCCTCCCAGTACCCAAAACCGAACTTTTTCGGCAATCCCAATCAACTCGGCGTGGTGAACTACGCCACCGCCGTGATCGTCTCATCGCCTTATCTTTACTTCCAGTCGCGGATCGACCACAATCTGAACGAAAAGCACCGCCTCTACGGTCGGTTTGCTCGAAACATTGGGGATGTGAACAAGGTGGATTTCAACAATCTGCCGATTAATGCATACACCGGCCACTTCACTCAATCGCGTAGAGCCTACCACTACGTGCTGGAGGACACGGCCACGCTCAGGCCGACCCTGGTGGCCACCTTCCGCGTCGCATTCAATCGATTCAACCAACATGTCTTCGGCCACGGCGACAACCTCGATCCCAGCCTTCTCAAGCTGCCCGACGTTCTCAAGGGGCAAGCCTATAGCGGCGGTGGCAAGGGATGGCCTCGATGGGTGGTCAACGACGGCGCCGTGCCGGTGATGGGCCCCGGATTCCGCGCGAGCGTGAACAACGTCCTGTCCGGCTCCGCTGGATTCAACGCATTCTGGAGTAACCACAACTTCCGCTGGGGCGCCGAATACCGCGATACCCGCTGGAATGAGAACAACCCCGGGACGACCCAAAATGGCCAGTTCACGTTTGATAAGCACTTGACCCGCGCCAACGATAACAATGCGTCCAACAACACCTCGGGCAGCGGAATGGCTTCGCTGTTGTTGGGATTGCCGACTGCGGGCCTGATCCAGCGATCTGCGGCCGCCGCCGGGCAGAGCTCCTACACCGCCCTGTACGTACAGGACGACTACCGTCTCCATCCGAAGCTGGCTCTTTCTTTGGGCCTGCGGTGGGAGATCGAGACCCCGTTTACCGAACGGTACGATCGCATGTTCTATGATTTCTCACCCGCTGAGGATCTTGGGATTACGGTGCCAGGCGTGGGAGCGCTGAAGGGCGGCGTGCGATTCGTGAACACCGGCGGGTTGCCGCGGCGGCAGGGAGAGCTTGACAGGAACAACTTCGGGCCCAGGGTCGGGATCGCCTACACCGTAGATTCCAAGACCGTCGTCCGGGCCGCTTGGGGACTGGTCTACGAAGGGCTCATCAACAACCTCACCGACCAGTTGGCCTTGCCGTACATCCCGGCCAGTTATACCTTCGGTACCAACTACGTCGGCTCGGGCGATGGCAACCGCACCGTATTGCCGGGTGTCAGCCTCTCTAACCCTTTCCCCAACGGTTTCAACCCGATCATAGGCAACTCGCTCGGCAACAAGACGCAGCTTGGAGATTCAATTGCATATATCAACCCCAAGATTCGGCTGCCGGGGATCCACCAGATCCAGTTCACGGTCCAGCGCCAATTGCCCTGGTCGTCGCTCGCTGAAATCGCTTACGTGGGAGTGCGTTACGATGATCTGTTCTGGGGTCCCGGCTACAATCTGAACGAGGTCCCAGACGCCTACCGCACGCAGGACCAACCTGTTTCCAACCCGTTTCGTGGGATCCTGCCCGCGACCAGTTCTCGTGGAGCCGCGGCGACCATCAGCGCCAACCAGTTGAAAACACGTTTTCCGCAGTTCACCAGCGTCACCGAGTACAACACCAACGGTCCGTGGGGCCGCTATCATGCCCTCCAGGCCCGCTGGGAGAAGCGGCTGAGCCATGGTGTGCAGATTGTCGCCAACTACACGTTTTCGAAAAACATGGAGTTCACGCCGCAGAGCGTGGTGAATGATCGCTTCTACAAGACGGTCACCGCGAGTGACCGCCCTCACCTCGGCCGCATCTTCTTCACCGGAGACCTGCCTTTCGGCAAAAACCGCTGGAGAGGCAACACCTGGCCTGGATGGTTGCAGCAGATCGCCGGCGGGTGGTCCCTGAGCTGGGCCTTTAAGTATGCCACCGGGGCGCCGTTGGGGCTGACCGGACCGAACGGTCGCCCCATTCCGCTGGCCCATCCAGCCACCGGCGCTAGCGTCCACGATTGCCTGGGCACATCCGGAGGGACTCCTTGCCTGGACATCACCAAGATCCAGCCGTTGTTCAGTCAATACGACATCACGCCGGAGCCGGAACGATACAGTTGGCTGCGAGGGCCCAACCGAATTTCACATGATGCCGTGTTCTTCAAGGAGTTCAGAATCGCCGAGAGATTTGCGTTCGACCTCCGAGCCGAGACGCTTAATGTCTTTAACAGCCCACTGTGGGGAGACCCGGAGACGGGCATCTCAAACAGCACCACTTTTGGCCGGATCCTGACTGGCGAGAATCCGCGAAGCTTCCGCCTGACAGGAAGGATCACGTTCTAGCCAGCAAGCCCGGCGCATTCCACTGCGGACCGCCGGCGCCTGCGCGTGACTGTCCCCAGAATCAGCGGACGTGCGGTGTGCCGGGCTCATGCCTTTGATTAGTCTTGCAGCTACTTAGAGCATCCACTGATGAGGAGGCCATATGCTAATTGTGATCCGGGTTTTAGTGCTGGGCGTGGCCGCTCTCTGCGCTGTGGGGTTGGCGAACTCATCCGGCCACGATGAATTCTCTCCTTACGTCCTCCCTGCTCCAAGGATGTCTTACGACGACGGACAGGACGCGATGGGCAGCCGCCTGTTCGCGACCACCCACGTTCGCACGCAAATCAACCTGGGTGGGCTCTGGGACTTTCTGCCGGACCCACAGCACAAAGGGGAGGCCAAGCAATATTACGTCAAGTTCCCCAAACCCGAAACTTCGCTTTGGATGCCGGGCACATGGAACATAGAGCCCAGGTATTCCGGCTATGTCGGGCCCGCCTGGATGCGGCGGCCCTTTTCGCTCTCTCGGGCTGGCAACCTTCGGCTGCACTTCGGCGGCGCCTTCTATCGCACCAAGGTCTGGTTAGACGGTGAGTATCTGGGCGGGCACGAGGGAGGCTACACGCCGTTCAGCTTCGCTGTGAGGAACGTCAAGGCGGGTCCCCATACCCTCATCGTGCGAGTGGACAACACCCTGAACGACCGAACGCTGCCCCAGCGAGGCGTGGACTGGTTCCCCTACGGGGGCATTGACCGCGCCGTCTACGCCGAACTGGTCTCCGACATCTGGATTGAGCGTTTCCATGTCATCCCTCGTCGCAACGGGGAAACCGGCGTGAAGCTTGAAGTGAAAGCGCTTCTCAAGAGCCTCGCCTCGTCGCAACGCTCCGAGAAGCTGGAATTGACAATAGATGGCCGAATGATCTACTCGGGTAAGCATCCGTTAGGCCCAGGCGACAGCGTCGTCACGTTTGAGGCGAAATTGGAAAATCCGCGGTTGTGGTCGCCCGAAAATCCCAACCTCTATTCCGCGCGGTTGGTTCTCGGCTCTGGTCTGGACGATCAGGCGGTGCGATTCGGCGTGCGCTGGCTCACCATCGAGGGGACGCGGATCCTCCTCAACGGCAAGCCGTTAAGGCTAATTGGCGTCAACCGCCACGAGGATCACCCGGACTGGGGATCGGCATTGCCGCCGCAGAACCTACGCCAGGACGTGGCCATCATAAAAGGGATGCGGGCCAATGCCGTACGGGGGCATTATCCGCCCAACGAGCTGTTTCTCGATTACTGCGACCAAGCCGGACTCGTATTCTTGAACGAGATCCCGGCGTGGCAAACCACGCCCGAGCAGCTTGCCGACCCCGAAGTGCAGCAGAAGATCCGGGGGCAGTTCCGCGAGATGGTTGAACGTGATATGAATCATCCGAGCGTGCTCACCTGGAGCCTAGGCAACGAGTGGCGCAACCCGGATCGCTGCTACAAGGCGGCCAGGAGCCTGGCCGCATACGCGCGCACTCTGGATTCGACCCGGCCTCTCATTCTGATCACTGCCGCCTACGTGGGGCGCCTGCAGGAATTGTTCGACATCATAGCCACCAATTGGTCGCGGCACGAATGGTACGATCCAGCAACCCATCTGAATTCGGGCGTGGCGGAACGGACGGTGCGCCAACTGGCCAGCATTCACGAGCGATTTCAGGACAAACCGGTTCTCTTATCCGAATTTGGCGGAGCGGAATCCCAGGCTGGATGGCACGATTGGTCCGGTGCAAAGTGGAGCGAGGAGTTTCAAGCCCGCAATGTAGCCGATTCGGGAGACTGGGGTCTGCGGCAGGAGTGGATTGTCGGGGGATGTGTTTGGCAGTTCGCGGACAGCCGCTCTGCGCCCGAGCGGATCCTCGAAGGCCGCCTTCGCGGCTGGAATGCGAAGGGAATCTTGGACGCTTACCGCAGGCCCAAGTTGGCGTACTACGAATTCTTGCATCTGTTGCGGATATATGGGGGACCGAGCCTTCGGAAGCTGTCAAGGACGGACGCCGGGCGACAATAGGCGCATTGCGCGACGATGCCGGCCGGATGAATGGCCTAATGGCAGCCGACTACCGACTAGCGGATAAGAGCTTCTGGGATGAAGCCCTCCTTGGGCGGAACTAGCGCGAGCGCCACGACTTGCCCATCCCGGGTAACGGGGTCGGTCCAGCGTCCGCGAATTCGACCAGCGATCCATGATCGAACGCCTCATCGCTCACGCCCCCGACCCGCTTCGAGTCGGTTGAGGATGGAGGCTTAACCGTTAGTGATACTGTTACCTATCGGCAACCTACTTGTTGAGTGTGCGCTTAGCAGGCAAAATCCAGAGATCGATAGCATCCAGAAGCAAGAGCGGTACCTGTGCTTGTGACAACGGTGTTCCATAGTCAACGCGGTCAATGCAAGCTTCTGGCGCTCAAGGAAAGGACAAGGAGATTAAGCATGCATGAGTGATTCGAGAAAGAGTCGTCGATTCTGGATGGTGGGGCTTCTCCTCCAGCTCACAGTTTCTAGTATTATAGCAGGAGTTGCCAACCCCTCGTTTGAAACCGACTTGTCCGGTTGGGAATCGTGGCAAGGAACGCTAACGCGCGTTTCTCTGGGCGACGCTCCCGATGGGAGCTATGTCGCAAAGGTGACACGCAGTACCGGCTCTTCCTTCACCATCGACGACAACCCGGCCTCAGTATCGTCCACGGTGGCCGGACAGAAGTACTGGGCCTCCGCTTGGGTAAAGGCCGCCAGTTCCTCGAGTCTGGGTAAGACCGTTACTCTCAGGCTTCGCGAGATCAATTCTTCGGGCGTCTTGGTCAAGGAAACGGTTTCCCCGGGCATCGCTCTTACCAACAGTTTCCAGCAGCTTTTTGTGACTGTAACCGTAACCGCCAGCGGCAATACTTTGGATCTCCGCATCTCGCAAGGGGGCGCGGCCTCGGGCGATGCCTTCTACGCCGATCTCTTCGATTTGTCGTCGGCTCCCGTCGAAAACCTGGTCTCTAACGCGTCCTTTGAAACCGATCTCACAGGGTGGGAGTCCTGGCAGGGAACACTTGCCCGGGTCGCCATGAACGCGCCTGACGGAGGCTATGCGGCGAAGGTGACACGAAGCACGGGGACCTCCTTCACCATTGATGACAACCCGGACACCGTCACCTCCACGACCGCCGGCCAGACTTACACAGGGAGTGTTTGGGTTGCGGCTGCCAGCTCAACTAGCCAGGGCAAGACGGTCACACTTAGGATGCGCGAGCGCACCCCGGGCGGGACCCTCGTGCAGGAATGGGTATCGACCGGCGCGGCTCTCAGCAACACCTTCAAGAAGCTTTCTGTCACTGCCATCCCACAGACGACGGGAGACACTCTGGATATCCGCATCTCGCAGGCCGGGGCCGCGTCCGGGGATGCTTTCTATGCCGACCTCTTCGTGATAACCGCCGGCGCCCCCCCAACCGGTGAGCCGGCGGAGAAACGGCCCTTCGATCCCCAACACCCCGTTTACCAACCAATCCCGCCCAACTGCCCGCTCTACCAGTATTCGAGCACCATCGTCAACAACATTGTCAATAAGTATAAGCACTTCAATTTCGACATCGGCGGGGAGACTTCACCCGTATACGTGGGACAGCCAAGCGACCCGATATGGACGTTGGTAATGCCCAATGGGACGTTCTATGTCCACGCGCCTGATACAATCCGGGCCGGCACGGGTTCGGACTACCCTCTCATCATCTTGGACAAGTCCTCGAGCGGCTACAACAGCCACCCGGTGGAATACCGTATGTGGCGAGCTGTGGTTGACAAGTCACAGCGCAGGGTGACGTGTCAGGGCGGCGGCGTCGGCGTCTTTGCTAACGACGGGCGTGTCCTTGAGGACATTCCGATTCAGGCAGGCAGGGTGCGCCGTGCTCTTGGCCAAGCGGAAATCTTCGGTCAAAATACGGGTTCTGGCAATAGCTACACCGTAGGAATGATTCGGCCCATTGATATTCAACGCGGTCGCATCGACCATGCCATCCGCGTCGCCATAGGCTATCCGCACCCCACTCGTTGGTTCTGGCCGGCCTTGCGAACCGAGACATGGGGGGCCAACGCAAACTACAACAGCCCCATGGGCGCCAGAATCTTCCTGGATCCGAGCGTAGACGTAAATGCCATAGCCGACGTCATCGATGGCTATCCAAATCTGGACGCCAAAAACAAGGCGTTCGCCCGCATATTCCTGGTTGCATTAAAGGAGTATGGCCTGATCGCACTCGATGGAACCAACGGTAGTTGCGACCCCCATACATGCGGCCACAACATTTATTTCGAGGCTGACACGACCGCCAATTGGGAATCGCTGATCGGCAAGAAGAACGCCTGGGGCACATACAATGATATAGCCCGAGCCATCCGGGACAACCTGCCTTGGGACAAGTTGCGCGTCGCTGACGGGTCCGTTTTTGACGGCTATGCCCACGAGCCATACTAGCTTGGTTGGACGGTTGCATCGCTAGCACTAACAACTCCCCCGCCCCACGATTTCCTTGGACACTGATTTGCGATAAGGAGAATCAGTATGTCCAACACGAAACAAGCGGATTCCGGGCCCGCTTCAGCCGCACTCGGGGTTCTTGCGCGGGCCCGGCGTCGGAGGGGCCAGGGAACACTCCCCAGCACAGGGGCGGGTTGAGCCGTTCAAGACAAGCCGCAACGACGGACCTGCCGGACGATCTGCGGCTGAGGCCCGGGCGGCCTCAGGCAGCGTCGCGGACTTCGACGGTCATCTGTTTGCCGAGCACGGCAAGGGCGGCCTGGATCCTTTCGGGCCTCGTGGCGTGGCGCGGGTCGAGCATGCGCCGGATGACGCGCTCGTGAACGCCCAGGCGGCGCGCCAACTCTGAATTGCTGACGCCCTGCTCGCGCATGGCGAGATAGAGAGCCAGCTTTGGAGCCAGCCAGAGCGGCACGGGCACCTGCCGCTGGCCGCGCTTCACGGGCGAGGGCGAGGGAATTTCCTCCCGGCGGGACAGGCGGATGGAAAGGTCGGAACCGAGAGCATCGATGGCTTCCTCCACGGCCTCGCGCTCGTCTTTGCCGTCCGTGGCCACCCGGGGCAGGTCGACAAACTCGACCAGGACGCGGCCGTCCTTGCCGGTGGTGAACTTCGCGGGATAACTGAGCATGGACATCGGTTTGCCTCCTACAGCTCACGCGGGTCGATTTTCAGGTCCGCGCACATCTTGGCCAGCAGGTCGCGGCCAATCTCCTTCTTCCGATCTTTGAGGGTGGTGAATTCGTTGCCGAGGTAAAGGCGGCCATGGCTGCCTTTTCCCTTGCTGGCCACAAACCGGCAAGGAACCTTCCTGCGGCGCGCCAGCCTCCGGACTTTCCGCTCGAACTCCGCGCCGTTCACCCCACCAGTCTCGGACATTTCTGTCCGGATGTCAATGGCGTCATCCGTTGTCCACCAATTGCTGAGTGTAGCGGCGGACGACGACGTACCGTCCGGCTAACGACTCGGAAGGCACGAGATGGCATCCCGAGGAATGCGGCTGCCTGGCTCACGCCTGCGGAGTATTTAGGCAGGCCATTGCCCGTCAATCACTTGCAGCGCCTCTCTCTGTCCCGAAATCCCCTTTGTTTGACCTGGCGAGCCAATTCTTTTTCCCGCGAACGTCCCGGCCCGCCCGTTAACGCCTCTCTCCGTCCGCAAGTCCGCAACTGGCCGTCT
>JBLNBY010000310.1:0-4133 GCA_050260295.1 Bacteroidota bacterium | reverse complement strand
TCGGGCCGTACATGCAGCGGATGGCCGGGTTCTCCCGTTTCCAAAGTGCTCAGGATATCCTGCTGGCTTTCATGGGCGGGCAGCAGTACGGACGGCTGCTATGGCTTTCCGTCGTCGATGCGTCCGACAAGTTGGCTGCTCTGATCAACCCGCGCCTGCAGGACATCCTGGCCAACCGTACCGGTGTCGAGGAGGGGCTGGCGAAGGCGGCCGAAGCAGTACGGGCGTATCTTAATATCAACTGAAAACAAGAACTGGGTTCAAGCTCTGAGCTTCATTGGATCAAGGCCGGGCGCCAGCCGCCCCAGCACCCGCAACGGGCTGGTTGAGGCGGGCCGTTTCCGGGTAGTTTGATTGGAATCCGTTCAGGCGGCGTTCCCCGGCGAATGGTCTCTGCCGCAGGTCCGCCGCCTCATAGCGCCCAACCAACGATGGCGAAGCCGGGTCGTGGGGCTCGACTTTCAGCCCCGGGAGTCCCGTCCTTGCGCGCCGGCACATGATATCACCCGCCCCGCGAGCCCACTCCAGCCGTTCACCGTCGTTCAGGGAAATCGCATGCTTCCTGTAGACTTCGAGCTCCGAACTTATACGGGACGTGCATAACCAGCGCTCCATGGTATACTGGGCCTGCACGGTTCACCCGCAACTCATGTGACCGATGGGGAGGTGCCATGTTGTGAACGGCGTTCAGGGAAGCGAACCCCGGTGTGCTCCTGCTACCAGCGGAGTGAACGAGACGCAACCTTCCCAGACGGTACGGTCCTCGCAGCAAACAACGCAGCCCTGGCGTCTGAAGCTGGAGGACGCTCTCGAGAAGGCAGTGAACCAGATCGTCACGGGATATGATCCCGAGAAGATATTCCTCTTCGGGTCGATGGCACGCGGCGATATCCATGCAGACAGCGACATCGACCTGCTCATCGTGAAGGACACCGATCGGAGATTTCTGGATCGGATCAGTGATGTTCTCGCCTTCATCAATGTGCCTGTGCCCGTAGAGCCCATCGTATACACTCCGGACGAACTCCAGCGCTTGCAGATAGAAAAAAGGGATTTCACGGAAACGGTCATGAGGGAGGCAAAGCTTATCTATGAGCGGAGGGGCAACCAATCAGAATCGAGTGGAAGCTGAAAGGTGGTTGAAAACCTCTATAGCCGACCTCAAGGCCGCCCGCTGGAATGCCCAAGGCGAGTTCTTCAATCTGGCCTGTTTTACCGCCCAGCAAGCGGTGGAAAAGGCCCTTAAAGCGTTGCTCTTGTCCACAGGCGAACGCGACGTACGCGGACACTCAGCACTCAGTTTACTTGAAAGGGCCGCTATCGTCTGGCCTGAGCTTTCTGCTTTACGCTCCGACTGCCGCGTGCTTGACCGCTACTACATACCAACTCGCTATCCCGACGCTCTCCCCGAGGGAAGCCCCGTTGAGGCGTTCGGACCGGAAGATGCCGAAGATGCTCTTCGCCGTTCAGAGAGGATCATAACAGCTGTACGAAAGGCCCTGGAAGAGAGTCATGTCTGACTGACCTGGTCTTGAGAAGACCGTATCGCGGTGCTTTCACTTATGCCGAACCTCGGCGAAGGCACCGGCCGAAGGGCCGTCTGTACCAACCCGGCCCATTCGCGGCCCGTCACCACAGCGGGGACCTCGTGTGTCGCCCTCGTGCCCAGCGCTGATATCCAAGTGATGGATGAGCACGTCCCGCATCTTGGCCATTTGGGACCACGGGACATTGGGATGTTGGCTTCGAAAGGCTTCGCTTACTTTCTTTGCCGCTTCTCCGACAACTTCGAATTGCCGGACGACAGCGTCCTGGGTTTTCTCGTCGCTTGAAAAGCCCTCCCAGGTCATGCCCGCTGTATAGCGCTGGATTTTGCTGATTCCTCAAGAATGCGGCAGTACTCCAACAGCCCCGTCCGGGCACCCGGGTCAAACTGAACCAGCACGTCTACATCGCTATCGCCCCGGAAGTCCTCCCTCAGGACCGACCCAAAAAGTGACAACTCCCGGATACCATGCTTCTGGCAGAACCGCGAGATGGCCTCCGAGTCTAGCTCCAACTTGACGCCCACCGCCCTGGATCGAGGGCCATATCCTCGCCTTCGAGTTCTTGGAAGGAGCCCCAGAGATCGTGGTCCCCGACAACCTGAAAGCCGGGGTCACGAAGGCTTCCTACTATGAGCCAGAGGTTAACCCCACCTATCAGGAATTGGCCGAACACTACGGCACGGTGATCATCCCGGCCCGGCCTCGCAAGAGTACCGACAAGGCCAAGCTTGAACGAGGAGTTCTCTTTGTTGAGCAGCAAATCCTGGCCCGTCTGCGCAACCATAGTTTCTTCAATCTTCATGAGCTGCGGCAGGTCATCCAGGAGCTCCTCCCAGAGATCAACGAACGGTCATTCCAGAAGCTGGATGGTTCACGCCGCTCTCTGTACGAGGAGCTCGACAAGCCTGCCCTCAAATCCTTACCACCAACCCGTTATACCTTTGCCGAGTGGAGGAAGGCGAAGGTGAACATCGACTACCATATCGAGGTCGACTATGCCTTCTACAGCGTTCCGTATCAGCTGGTGGGAGTGCGAGAACCTCTGGATGTTCGACTGACCGCCCACACGGTCGAGGTGTTCCGTAAGGGAAAACGGGTGGCAAGCCACACTCGCCTTTCTCGGAAAGGCGGCTACAGCACTCAGCGCGAGCATATGCCCGCCGCCCATCGAGCACACGCCGAATGGACTCTGTCCCGGGTCGTTAACTGGGGTCGGACAGTCGGTGATTCGACAGGGAAGCTGGTTCCCGCTATCCTGGCCAGCAAGCCTCACCCGGAACAGGGCTATCGGGCCTGCCTGGGTCTGATTCGCCTGGAGCGCCGGTATGGTGGCGAACGTCTCGAGGCGGCCTGCGCCAGGGCGTTGTCTTGTCAGGCCTTCTCCTACCGGAGTGTTAAGTCCATCCTGGACACGGGACTGGACCGAGTGCCAGTCGAGGAGTCGCACGCTGAGCTACCTCCGCACCACGAAAACGTCCGTGGGCCAGAGTATTACGCTGACCAGGAGGGAGACCTATGCTGATCCAACCAACCCTGGACAAACTCCATGAAATGCGGCTGATCGGAATGGCGGAAGCATTGCAGGTTCAGCTAGAACAGCCAGACTACGCCGGGTTGCCCTTTGAGGAGCGTTTTGGCTTGCTGGTGGATCAGGAATGGACCTACCGGCAGAATCGCAGTCTCGCACGCCGCCTCAAGGAAGCCAAGCTGCGCTTGTCTGCCAGCGTGGAGGCGATCGACTATCGTCAGTCCCGGGGACTGGATCGGAGTGTCCTCTTAAGCTTGGCCAATTGCGACTGGGTTCGGTCTCATCAGGTGGTTCTCATTACTGGACCAACGGGAAGTGGCAAGACCTTCATTGGGTGCGCCCTCGCCCAAGCTGCCTGCCGGCAAGGTCTCAGCGCTCGCTATTACCGCGTCTCTCGCTTGCTGCAGGAGTTGGCACTAGCCCGTGGTGATGGTTCCTATCCCCGCTTTCTCCAGCGCCTGGCCAAGGTGGACGTCCTCTTCCTCGACGACTGGGGGCTTGCTCCTCTGAGCCCAGCGGAAAGCCGAGAGCTGCTAGAGGTGATCGACAACCGGACGCAAACACGCGCGACCGTGATCGCCAGCCAGTTGCCCGTTGCCGAGTGGCACGGGAGGATTGGTGATCCGACGGTGGCAGATGCCCTTCTCGATCGCCTCGTACATCGAGCTCACAAAGTGACGCTCACAGGAGAATCCATGCGGAAAGTGGCGTCGGCAGAAAGCAGATGACCGCTACGCCCTGGGGAGGTGACGCCACCGGGGTGTCTGCAATCCTCAGGGCCAACCCTCACCCATTCACCACTTTTCAGAACCCACCTGGGAGGTGAGAGTGGAACGTAACCGACCACTTTTGCTACACTCGGATCGCAGGCGTCGCTTCGCTCCGACAGTGGTCGGACAAAAACCGGAATGGGTGGTCGGTTTGACCGGAATCCGCATTGGCTCCTTAAACACGCGTTGGAAGGAGCCAGAAAGGATGTTGGTGATGGCCCAAAGAGAGTATATCAGGTATCTTCGCTTTCATGAGGGACTGTCCATCCGGGCGATTGCCAAACGGTT
>JBLNBY010000309.1:0-3922 GCA_050260295.1 Bacteroidota bacterium | reverse complement strand
CTCGCAATCCGGGCGACGGGGCGATTCACGCCACCCGGCAGGTACATTTTTCACCTGGTCGGGTCCCGATAGCAGGTACATTTTGAACCTGCCGATACGTGACCGGGGCCGAAAAACATCACCCCTCAGTCCTTGACCGGCAGGACATAGAGCAGGGCCGGCAGGCAGGAAGCACCCGGCGGCATGAAGTCGAAACTGAAAAGTGTCTCTTCGTTGGAGTTGAGTTCGATTTCGGCAACGTAGGACATGTCCGCACCGTAGCCGGAGAAGTAGCGGCGGGGTGTCTCCGGTATGCGGATCACCTTGCCTGCGTTTGGACCGGCCGTGACCAGGATTGCCCCGGCAAAGCCGCAGCCCGAGCCGGAACCGAAGTATATACGCACCTTGCGACCGGTACTCGTCTCGGTTTTGGTCGTCCCGGTGGCGTTCTCGGCAGCCACCGCCACCGCCACCGCCTCAGCCTCAGCCTCAGCCCCAACTTCAGCCCGAGCTTCAGCCTCAGTAGATTCCGCTGGTGCCCGCAGGCGCAGGTTGACGTGGTAGACCACGCCGTAGTTACCGAAGTTACTCCGCATGTTGCCGTCGAGTTCATCCGGGCCCGTCAGGAATTGGTCGTAGTATTTGCCGCTTGCCAGCAACCAGACGGCCTCTTCACCCGCGTTTGCCAGGTTGATGGTACGGTCGGCGGGGCCGAACGTGCCGCGGTTAACCTTGTCAGCCGGTACAGGGATGGGTTCGAACCGGGCCAGGTCGATGTCTTCCAGGCTGTTGGTTGCCAGCACCAGCATCTCGATGGGGCCATCGGTATCACCCTCGTACAGGCCTTCGATCAGCTGGTTGTAGGTCACGGGGCGCTTGAGACCGGTTGGGTCGAGCAATGCCCAGCCGCCGGCGGGAATCTTGAGCGTGCGGGGCTGCTGGGGCAGGAAGAAGTCGCGCAAAGACTCCTGCCCGACCCAAAGGTATGACTGGCTTGGCCCCCGCACACCCTGGCGACGAACGGTTACCGTCACTTCCTTTTCTCCCAGATTACGGATGACGACGGGGAAATACTTATACCCGGACGTTTCCTGGTTGACGTGATAGACGAAGACGCGCCAGGGACCCGAAAAGGTACCACGGCTGAGAATGCCTTCCCCTTCGACGTATTCGGGTTGATCGCTGAAGAGCAGAGTAGGACCGCTGTCGGTATAGGTGAAGGGTTCGGCCAGGTAGAGGGGAGGAGCGCCAGGCAGGGTAATGATTGCCCCGGGCAAGGGCCGCGCGGTGGCCGCCTCGACCGGCTGCAGCGAGGTTGCTGGCCCAAGCAACAGGGCGGTCGCAGCCAGAACACGGGCCAGACGGGAGATGTGCTGGGTCACCATTGCATCCGTCCTTTCGGCAGTGCATGTCATACCATCCGTAAGATTTCTAGTCCGCCAGGTACTTACCTGCTTGAGCCGGGCAGGTGGGCAGACAAGCTACCAGCAGGAATACTCGTCCGTATGGCTAAGATCTGTGGGTGGTCAAGGTACTGAGTGTTGCGCCTCCCAACGAAAGGACGATGCGGGCCTGAGATCGCTTGCAGTGGTTTTGGACGGCATATACTTCCGGCCGTATGGGCCGGGTTGTCATGGATCACGACTCGACTGGTCTCAGCCGGTGGCGGGAGTAACCGTGGACTCCCGTCTGGTCGAGCCCGGCTGGCTCTTTCTGGCGGTACGGGGCAGTCAGTTCGACGGCAACCGTTTCATACCGGCTGCCCTGACCCGGGGGGCGGTGGCCGTCCTTACCGACAACGAGGCGGCAGTTCCACGGACGGAAACAGTTGAAACGGCTGTGGCCGAAGGCCGGGTGCTGGTGGTTTCCGACGTTCGTTGGGCCGTGGCCCGGGCGGCTGCCAACTTCTACGGTCATCCCGGCCGGGAGATGAACGTGGCCGGTGTTACCGGTACGCTGGGGAAGACGAGCGTAAGCCACATCCTCTACTCGATTCTCAGGGAGGATCCATACCCTCGCCCGCCGGGCATAATTGGATCGCTGGGCATACACTACGGCGACATACACCTGCCCTCACGCCTGACTACTCCGGACGCGGTCACGCTCCAGCGGACACTGGCGGAAATGCGGGAGGCGGGGGTGCGGGTAGCGGTCATGGAAGTTTCATCTCATGGCCAGCTCCAGCGGCGTGTAGACGAAATCCCCTTCCGGCTGGGTGTCTTTTTGAATCTCGTGGCCGGCGAACACGCTGACGTCCACCCCGATTTCTCCTCTTACGTGCAGGTAAAATCCCGTTTCCTCAGTGAACTGTCTCCGGACGCAGTACTCGTTTTCAACCACGACGATCCCGGGGTACGCGAGCTGGTGGTTGGGGCGCACGAGGAGTGGCGACCCCTGGGGTATTCGATGGGGCTTACGGAGGCTGGGACAGTGCCCGCAGCTCCGGCTGCGGCAGGGACTGCTGCTGCGCCTGCAACTGCTGCTGCGGCGGGGACTGTGGTGGTACCTGGGTCAGGGACTGGGGCAGTGACTGAGATGGGGGATGCAGCCGGCTATCCTCTGCTGCGGGTGACAGGACTGCGTCTGTCTCTCGACGGCAGCCGGTTTACCGTCGCTTCGGCGTCCCCGCTGCCGGTGGTGGGGGGAGAGGAGAGGCAGCCAGTTCACCTGGAATGCCGGCTGAGCCTGCTGGGAGCACATAATGTGGCCAACGCGCTGGCTGCCATTGCAGGAGCGCTGGCTTTGGGAGTACCGGAGACGGTGATCGGCAGTGTTTTGCCTTACCTCAAGCCTTTCCGGCGGCGGATGGAGCTCATCTACCGCGGGGACTTCTCGGTGCTGGATGATACCACCGGCCATCCCCGCAGCTTCGAAGCCCTCTTTACCACGGTAGAGTTGTTGCGGCCGCGCCGCCTGATCCTGCTCACTGCCCCGCGGGGAAACCGCGGGTTGGACATCAACCGGGCCAACGCGGCCACCATCGCCGCCCGGGCCGGACGTCTCCCGCTGGCTGCGCTGCTTGTCACCGCGGCCTGGGATAGGGCGGATGCAGCCAACCGGGCTACCGAGGAAGAAGTGGCAGTCTTTCGCGAAGAGCTCGGTAGGTCGGGAGTACCGCACATTTTCCATAGTGAACTGGAAACCGCTTTACAGGCCGCCCTGAAGGAAGTTCAGCCCGGCGACCTGCTGGTGGTCGCCGGGACACAGGCACTCGACACTGCTGCTGAAATGCTCCGGGAGGCAATGGGCGCGCCAGTGCTAGGACCAAGCCGCTCGTGATTCTCTCGTTTCTCGCTACGCTCGCCGGGCCTCCCACAGGAATGGCAGCCAGCGACCCGCTTCCCGGGCTGCCGCCGCGCCGACCATGGGAACCCGTGCCCCGCCACCCAAGGCAGCGCCTACGCCTGCGCCCCGGCCAACGCCCCCGTCCTCGGTCACATCGCCCCCGCCACCGGCTGCCAGCTGCCACGGGTCAAGGTCCAGCTCAGGGTCGAACATCTCGCTGGCCTCGAAGTCAGCCTCGCCTGTGCCGGCGCTCCCGCCGGCATCCTCAGGGTAAAAAGCGGGGTCTTCCTCATCAGCTCCGGATGTCTGTTAGGCGGCGAACCCTTGGTGACCCGTCTGGTGGTGGTCGCCTTCCACCTCGAGGTAATCCTGGGGGGCAAAGGCCAAGATCGTGTGCCCGGGGTTGCCGGGGACGGGGAAGACCCAGTAGGGGTAGTAACCCTCGACGTCATACTCGTACCCCCAGCCCAGGGAGTCGCGGCGGTCGTGATCCCACTCCACGGCATACATCTGCTTACGCAAGAGATTGTCCAACCTTTCCCGGTCAACCCGGAAAGGAAGTTCCACCCATACCTGCCCGTCGCGCAACTGGGCGGGGAAGGCCCGGTCTTGCCAGTAGATCAGCCCCCGCTGCCCCAGGCGGGTCGGCTGTGTTGGT
>JBLNBY010000308.1:0-2957 GCA_050260295.1 Bacteroidota bacterium | reverse complement strand
AGGCAGTGCCGGCCCTCCGGCCGAGTGCTGGCGCAGGCAGTCTGAATGGTCAGCACGGCCCAAGCAGCGAGCAGAGTCCGGGATGTGAGCACAGTCTACCCACCGAGCAACCCTACGGTGAGATGCGGCGACACGTGCCGGAGCTGCGTGACCACGTTCATCCTTCGGAAGAGGCGATGGTACGCCGGCGACTCTTGGCGCACCTGTTAGGGTCAGGGGTACGCGATCTGTGGAAGAGCAGTGCGGCCCGTGGGGCACAGGAGACGGCGGAGGTAAGGGCGGCCCGCGAGGTCCTAGACCGGCTGCCGCTGGCGGACTGGGTGCGCCTGGGCCAATTGCTGCAGGCAGAGGTCTTGCGGTACGCTTTCAGCCACTATCGGCGGCGGCTGTGGGACTGCAGCGGTTCACTGGTCTGGATGTGGGACGATGCCTGGCCGGAGACAGGTTGGACGCCGGTCGACTACTATGGCCGCCCGAAAGCGCTGTATTTCGTACTGCGCCGTCTTTTCCAGCCCGTCTCGCTTGTCTGGCGCAAGGTTCGCCGCTCCGGTGAACCGAGCACTTTCACCCGGGTAGACTGGTTTGAGCTTTACGGCATCAACATGCTGCGCCAGCCCGTGCAAGGCCGGCTGCGGTACGGCTGGTGGCGGTTCGACGATCGTCAGCCAGAGTTTGTTGAGGAGACGGTGGAGATCACGCCTCTCAGCAGCCAGTGTTTGACCGGCAGGGTGACGCCACCCGCCGATCCGGCACTGGCGGCGGCCGGGGTGGTCTATGCGGAACTAGCTATCGCCGGGCAAACGCTTCTGCAGGCCAGAGAGTTTGCCGTTCCGTGGGGCGAGCTTAAACTTCCCGTGACGCCAGAAATCCGGATCGTGGTTCAAGATGGGCGCGTCGGGATGGTGAGCGAAAGCTTTGCCTGGGATGTGAAGGTGCACGGTCTGCCGCCATCCTGGCTAGCGGGTGCGAGTACGGATGCGGGTACGGGTGCCGGGCGGGGGACGAAAGCTCCTTCACGGCTTCCATACGATGACCATTTCGATCTTTTTCCCGGAAAGGTGCACTGGGTAGCATTGGTTGATGCCTTCGAGGAGGCAGGGGGATGTGTGCAGGACCTGACGGGGACGGCTGTCAATCAGCTGGTGCGGGATTTGCAGGACAGTCTCAAGAGTCTGGTGTCTGGGAGGAACTAGTGGTGGTTGAGAAGGTGGCCGATCGGGTTACGCTGCGCAATATTGCTGCGATTGCGGGAGTTGCTCCTTCCACTGTCTACCGGGCGCTGGCGGGGAAGGAAGGGGTGGGTGCGGAGACCCGTCAGCGTATCCTGCAACTGGCGCAGCAGATGGGCATCCGAGTCCAGCAACACAGGCCCGGTGCGGGCGCGTCGAGGGCCGCTGCGGGGGTGGCTGAGTCGCCCGGGCTGCAGCCGGGGGTTCCGGCCGGGCTTGTCCAGACGGCGCTGGCAATTACACTCATCATCGATTCCCGCAACAATCCGTTTCTGCGAGACCTCGCAGACAACCCGTTCTATCTTGAGTTGATTGCCGGCATTTCCGAAGCGAGCCAGGCGCTGGGGTATCGACTTTCCGTAGAAATCGTGACGTCAGACGCGGATCTCGTCGCCATTTTCCGACACATCGTCCCGGAGGTCGACTGGAGGCGAACCACAACTAGTGAAATCGTTTTGACGGACCGCCGCCGCGCGCTCTCCCGCATCTTCGGACGGGGAATCGTCTGGCTTGGTTATCAGCCACGGGACGCCTACGTTCCCTGGATTCCGGTGTCGGCCCGCCTGAGTGTGCCGACGGTCTTGTGCGACCACTACGTCGCCGATCTTCCTTGCTACGCGGTGGTGAGCGACAACATTGGGGGCGCACGGGAACTGGGAGCGCACGTGGCCGGGCTTGGACACCGGCGCGTCTCGATCTTGCGCCAGGCCCTACCCTCGGCCGCTTCCTGGGAGCGGACGCTGGGGTTCCAAGCGTCGCTTTATGAGGCTGGCCTCACGCCTGACGACATCCAGATAATCGACGCGCCTCCAACGTTCGAGGGCGGATATGGGGCGCTGCCCCAGGCGCTAGAGAGCGGTGCGACGGCTATTCTCTGTGGAAACGACATGATGGCAATGGGGGTTCTACGGCGGGCGGCCGAGCTCGGGGTTAAAGTCCCCGAAGCGCTGTCTGTCTGCGGTTTCGATGACATCACTACCAGCGGCCGGTTGACCCCGGCTCTTACTACGGCCAGGGTCGACCAACGGGCTATCGGTAGAGAAGCGTTGCGCCGTCTCTGGACCCTCAGCCAGCTCGCTCTGGCCGGAAGTGTCGCAGATGCAGATGCCAGGGAACTCGCCACAGATGAAGGGAAGGAAGTCGCCACCGGGGGTGTGACAGCGGTCGGCGGTCAACACGGCCGCGAGGAGGTGGTACGGGGTACCAGAATTGTCGTGCCGACGCGGTTGGTCGTACGGGAAACGACGGGGCCCGCCCCGGAAGCGCTGGTGACCGTTGCTGACTCGGCGCTGGCTACCGATCGGAAGGAGTGAGCTCAGCCATGGAGCGTTTGGTGGGTGTGTTGCTGCCCTACGGATTCTTTGCTCTGGTTTTGTCATTCCTGGTGACCGTGGCCATCTCGCTAGCATTCACCGCTTCTTGTGTCCAGGCTGCGGAGGCGTTGTCCCCGCAGATCACGGCCGTAACTCCAGACCGTACGTCAGTTCCCCTTTACTCACTGCTGCAACTTCAGGTCGATCTTGAGGCCGAGTACGCCAACCCGTTCGATCCCGATCAGGTCGATCTGCAAGCCGTTTTCACCTCACCGACCGGGCGCGTTCTGCGTGTGCCGGGCTTTTTTATGCTTCCCTACACGCGTGAGAGTGCCCCCGGTGAGGTCGAGTGGCTTTCTTATCCGGGTCCCGGACAGTGGCAGGTTCGGTTCACGCCGGATGAAGTAGGCGATTG
>JBLNBY010000307.1:0-3380 GCA_050260295.1 Bacteroidota bacterium | reverse complement strand
CTGCGCCCGTGAGGGTGCGCCCCAGGGCGGCGGCGGCCGTAGGCCAGGTGCCATGTCGCCGCTCTGCCTCCTGCAGCGTTTCTCGTGTACTCGCGGCCACGGCCATCAGCGTGCCACTGGCCGCCACAGCATGGATCAAAGAGTCTTTGGTTTCCACCGATCAATCCGTCCTCGATGCGGGTGCGACTTGTCAACCGGTCAGCGGCCAAACGTTAGCCAGAGCACCACCAGTCCCGGCAGGAGCAGCAAAAGGATTATCGTCAATATGAGCCGGAGTACGTTGACGCGGACACGTTTTTTGGTCCGCCGTGAATTACGCGTCGGGTATGTCTGGTGCTCATCCGTCTCCCGTGCAGCTGCTGCCTGAGCCTGCAACACCTCGGCAGGACTCAAACCAAGGTATGATGCATAAGTGCGCAAGAATGCACGGGCATAGAATTCCCCCGGGCAGGCCTGCCAATCATCTTTTTCCAGCGCCTCGAGGTAACGCCGCCCGATGTGCGTCTCCCGCTCGGCCTCAGCCAGGGAGATGCCCTGTCTTTGCCTTGCCTCCCGCAGCAGTTGTCCGGGACCTGTCACGGCCTATGACTCTCCCCCGTTCGCCCCAGGCGCTGGCCGATGAGAATCTCCCGCGGCTTGCTGCCCTGAGCCGGTCCAATGATCCCTTGTCGTTCCATCATATCCACAAGGCGGGCCGCCCGGCTATAGCCGATGCGGAATCGTCTCTGCAGCAGCGAAATGGAAGCCTGACCCATCTCGACAACCAGCCGCACGGCCTCGTCGAAGAGGGGATCATCGGGCTCGTCGGGGACGGCATCGTCTTCGGCAGACGGCTTTGTGACATCGACTTCGTACTCGGGCTCGGCCTGGCGCTTCCAGAACCCCACCAGCCGCTCCACGTCGCGATCGAAGATGAGGGCGCCTTGAGCCCGGAGCGGCTTGCTCGCCCCGATGGGGAAGAAGAGCATGTCTCCCCGGCCAAGTAAGCGTTCGGCCCCGGCCTGGTCGAGAATCACGCGCGAATCCGTCTGCGATGAGACTGCAAAAGCGATCCGCGACGGGATGTTGGCTTTGATCACTCCGGTGATGACATCCACTGACGGCCGCTGGGTAGCGATGATCAGATATATACCCGCGGCCCGGGCCATCTGCGCCAAACGCCAGATGGCATCCTCCACCTCGGCTGCGGCCACCAGCATCAGGTCGGCCAACTCGTCGATGATGATGACGAGGTACGGCAGGGGTGCATGAGGAAAGACCTGGTCGGAATCACCCTCGTCGCCAGCCGATAGCCGGTTGCTGCGTGGCTTCTTGTCAGGAAATACCGGCGCGGGAGTAACCATCTGGCCAGCGGCCGAGAGCACGTCGCCGCCTGGCAGGGATGCGGCCATGCTCCCGGCTGCCCCGCCGGCAGGAGCTGTGGCCGCTGGTGCTGCCGCTCCCGTGGCCGGTGATCCCAAAGCCTCATCATCAGGAACGACTCCGGTGTGGGGTGGTGTATGGGCCTCGCCGTGAACTACTCGCAGTTGACCCCGGATTAGCGCTTCATTGAACCCCTCGATATTCCGCACTCCCGCGAGGGCAAACAACTCATAGCGCTCTTCCATCTCCCGGACCGCCCAACGAAGTGCCACCGCCGCCTGCTTGGGGTCGGTGACCACCGGTGTGATGAGGTGGGCGATGCCATCGAAGGTGCTGAGCTCGACGCGCTTTGGGTCGATCATGAGCAGACGTACTTCTGCCGGGCTTGCCTTGCAGAGAAGGCTGGCAATCAAACCGTTCAGACAAACGCTCTTTCCGGAACCGGTCGCACCCGCTATCAAGAGGTGGATCATCTTGCGGAGATCCGCAACCACGGGTTCGCCGCCCAGGTCTTTACCGAGAGCCAACGTAAGCGGGGATGCGCTCTTCTGGAAAGCTTCGCTCTCGATCACATCGCGAAAGTAAACCGTCTCCGGCTCCGGGTTGGGTACTTCGATGCCTACCGCCCGCTTGCCGGGTATGGGCGCCTCGATCCGCACTCCCGGAGCAGCCAGGGCCAGCGCAATATCATCGGCAAGACCGACGATCCGGCTCACCTTCACCCCCGGGGCGGGCTGTAACTCGTAGCGGGTCACGGTCGGCCCCCGGTGAACCGCCACCACGGCCGCCTGGATGCCGAAGTTGCGGAAGGTTTCGACGAGAAGGTCGGACTGGTCGACCGGCACTTCCTTACGCCCCCGGTTGTTGCGGACCGGACGGGTCAGCAGCGCCGAAGGCGGTAACTGGAAGCTCCGGGTCAGTGGTACACCATGGCGGCTGCGCTTCTCACCGCCCACGCTCTCCAGATCGAGCCGCGGAACACCTGCTCCAGCTGCAGTACCCGCAACGTCACTGCTTTTGTTACTCCCGGCGGGCAAAGCCTGCACAAGTTCCGCTTCCCCGTGCGGATCCCCGGCTTCCGCTTCCGCCCTGGCCGCCCCGGCCGCGGAAGGCCCGTTCAGCGAAGGTGTGAAGAGCGGCCGCTGCAGAGGCAGCCCGCCACCCTTTCTTGCCGGCCCGTCCTGCTGGTCTCCAGCTATTTCGCGAACAGCGAATTCGAGAGTGTCCTCTTCATCGTCCGTGCCGGCATTCTGACGCCGGCGGGTCTTGGGGACCTGGGCGCGCCCGGTCTTGTCGGCTTCCTTCCAGGCCTTCTGCTCCTCCACCCGATCACGCCAATACCCCAGCAAGTCCTGGACGTACTTGCCGCATGCCAGGATCAGCCCCCACAGCACCGATCCCGCCCGCCCAAGCAGCCGGCCCACCCATTTCAACCACCGCTTGGCCACTGTGAGTCTGGACTCGTACGGTTCGACGAGGAGGAAGAGCCCCACTAGAAAGACAGCGGGTAGCAGTATCCACGCGCCGTCCCTCCCTACCGCCACCTGTACGATCCAGGTGAGTAGAGCGCCCACGACTCCAGTACCGGACGCCAGGGGCTTGGCCACGGCAAGGGCGGGCTCGCCCAGGCGGTAGGAGAGGGGTGGCAGGAGTGGGCGTGTCTCCCCAGGCGGAGGCAGGACCAGGAGCAGATGGGCCATGACCAGCCCGCTGCCCAGGGCAAGGCCGATGCCGATGAATTGAGCCAGTCCCCACCTGCGCAGGAAAGTGGGCGAGAAGGAGTGGAATGCGACGGTCACCAAAAGCAGCGGTGCGAGCCAGGCGGCCCGCCCCAAAGCCCAGACCAGCCAGCCTCCCAGAGAACGTCCGAGGGCCCCGCTGTTGTCCGAGGCCAGGCTTACCATGCTGAACAAGCCGGCGGCGAGAAGCACGATCCCCGTGATGAGCGATCGCAAGCCCCTGGATCCTGCTCTGGACATACCACCCACCTCGCAACGCCGGAATTGGATGCCAGCCAA
>JBLNBY010000306.1:0-5710 GCA_050260295.1 Bacteroidota bacterium | reverse complement strand
ACTGATACCGTCCATTGTGTCATGGCACGAACTTGCCAACAGTCTAGCCGTCGTAGAGACTCTGGTGCAATTGATCGCAGCCTCCGCTCCGGAAGAGATGCGTCACGGGCATCTCGACCGGCTGAAGCAGCAGGTTTACGCGCTACGAAGCACTGCCGAGGAACTTTCCGAGCTCGCTTCCGGAGCACTTGCGGATAGGTGGGAGACACTGGACCTGGTGAGCCTGCTGGCTCAGGTGTACGACTTGCTGCGAGTAGAAGCACAGGTGGGCGGGGTGGCTCTGGATTACCCCGATGACTGGTGCTGCTCCTCTCCCTATCCGCCACTTGTTCACGGTAACTGGCGCCTGCTGCGTCCGGCACTGATCGGTCTCGTTCGCAACGCCATTCAGTTTTCACCTTCGGGAAGCCAGGTCAAACTCAGACTGCTATCAACCTATCATTGGATTCATATACAGATACTCGACGAAGGCCCGGGCCTTCCCGCCACCTTGATTCCTTTCCCCCACCACCTTGGTAAGAGCACCCGCCTGGGTGGCCATGGCATTGGTCTCTACATCACCACACTGGTGGTGGAGCACTGGCACAGCGGCCACCTCCGGCTCTTCAACCGCAGGCCTCGCGGCAGCATAGCCTACGTTCGGCTGCCACGACAACTCGAACCCGGTTGAGTCGCTCACACGGCTGGGACGGCAATCCGGCGCTTTACTCTCCGTCCAGTCCAAGCTCAGCAGCGGCCTCCCGCATGCCGGCAATCACCTGGGCAATCAGCTCGGGCAACTCAAGCCCCAGTTCGGCTGCTCCGCGCCGGATGATATCACGATCAACCCCGGCAGCAAAACGCTTGTCTTTCATCTTCTTCATTACCGAGGCCGCTTCAAGATTATGCAGTGAACGGTCGGGCCGCACCAGCGTGGCAGCGGTAATCAGGCCGGTAAGCTCGTCCACCGCGAAGATGGTCCGATCCAGCTCGCTCTCCCGGGGAGTTCCGGTGTACTCGGCGTGAGCCAGCACCGCATGGACCAGCTCTTCGGGGTAGCCGCGCCGGCGCAACTCCTCCGCTCCCCTGTACGGATGATCTTCCATCGTCGGATACTTCTCGTAATCGAGATCGTGGAGCAGTCCCACAAGCCCCCACAGCTCAGGGTTGCCGCCCCGCAGCCGGGCCAAATGGCGCATGGCAGCCTCTGCCGCCAGCGCGTGTTTGCGCAGGGAGTCGCTCTCGATCCAGCTGCAGAGCAGTTCCCACGCTTCCTCTCTGCTTGGCAGCCTGGTGCTGGTTGAGCTGGCTTTACTGGTAGACGATGGTGTATTCGAAAGCGAACGATCCGTCATGCAAATCCCTCCAGTCGAACGTGCTTGTGCCCGAGATCAAACGGCAAAGCGGAAGAGCACCACCTCGCCGTCCCGGATCTCATACTCCTTCCCTTCGCTGCGCACCATGCCCTTTTCCCGGGCAGCAGCGAAATTGCCGGCCGCCAGTAATTCGGGCGCACCAATCACTTCCGCCTTGATGAACCCGCGCTCCATGTCGGAGTGGATCTGGCCGGCTGCCTGGGGCGCCTTCGTCCCCGCAGGTATGAGCCAGGCCCGGGCCTCAACACCCTTGACGGTATAAAACCGTATGAGATCGAGCGCGGCGAGGCTGGCCAACACCAGGCGTTCCAGTCCGGAGGTAGTAATACCCATATCTGCCCGCAGCGCGGCGGCCTCTTCCGCCTCGAAATCAGCCAGTGCGGCCTCAAGGGCGGCGCTCACCGGGACGAGGGGAATTCCCCGCAGGTTCGCCCACCCTTCCAGGTTCACGTATACCGAGGGGGGCTGGCCTTTGGCCAAAGCAAGCCAACCGTCTTCAGAGAGGTTAGCCACGTAAACCATGGGCTTGGCTGTAAGGAGAAAGAGGTTGTCGAACCACTGCCGCTCCTTCTCTCCCGCCAGGGCAAAAGTACGAGCCGGCCGTCCGGCCGCAAGATGGGCGGCCAGCCGGTCAGTCCACTCTTTCTCCTGGAGGACTTGTGGGTCATGGCTCTTTACCTGACGGGTAAGTTTCTCCTGGCGCCTGCTAAGGGTTTCCAAATCGGCCAGCAGCAACTCGGTCTCAACGATCTCTGCATCCCGGACGGGATCGATCGAACCGTAGACATGGACCGCCTCCGAGCTCTCGAAGCAGCGCAGAACGTGGGCGATGGCATTCACCTGGCGGATATGGCCCAAAAACTGGTTTCCAAGCCCTTCTCCCTTGCTGGCATGCTTTACCAAACCAGCGATGTCGATGAAGCGGGTGGTGGCAGGCGTAACCTTTTCCGGTTTCAGCAACTCTGCCAGCTGCCACAAAACCGGGTCGGGGATCGGAACGACACCGACATTCGGTTCAATCGTACAGAAAGGATAGGGAGCAACCGCCGCCGCTCCCCGCACCAGGCCGTTGAAGAGGGTAGACTTGCCGGCGTTGGGCAGTCCAACGATGCCGGTGGCAAGCTCGTGCACTCACTATCGCTCCTCACTCGTCCTGCTCGGCTATCTGCCGGCGAACGATCGCCTTCACACTCCGTTCAAACTGTGAACGGGAAAGCCAGACTACCCGATTGCAGCCAGTGCAACGCAGGCGGAAGTCCATGCCGGTCCGGATGATCTCCCAATCCGTGCTGCCGCACGGGTGCGGCTTGCGCAAACGCACGACGTCACCCAGGTAGAATTTGGCACCAACGAAACTCACCAGACCCCACCCCGCTGACGGGGATGCCACCATTCTACTCGCCGCCGCCTCCGGCCAACGGAACAGCACCTGCGGCCGACGGCCAGGCCGGGTACGAGCCCAACACCCGCACCCGTACCTCTTGCGTCGACAAGGCGGCGATGGCTTCGGAGAGCGGCGCAAGAAGACGGTGGCCCTCACAGTCTATAAAGAAATTATACTCGCCCAAACGACGCCGGGCCGGTCGGCTTTCGATACGGGTCAGATTGATCCTGCGCTTGGCAAACTCACCCAAAAGGTCGTAGAGCAGGCCGGGGCGATCACTCTCTGGCAACAGTATCAAAGAAGTCTTGTCCTTCCCCTGTGGTGAGGGCGACCGGTCTTCCCAACCCACCGCCACGAAACGGGTGGCGTTGTTCTTCTCATCCTCGATTCCCCGAGCAAGAATTTCGAGATGATAGATCTCCGCTGCCCGGGCCGGGGCGATGGCAGCGAGACGCCGGTCACCACGGGCGGCTACCAGCGCCGCACCTGCCGCGGTGCTGCTAGCTTCCTCGACCTTGGCATGCGGTACCATGTCCCGCAGAAACCGGCGGCACTGCGCCAGCGCATGCGGATAGGAAGCGACCACAGCCACCTCGTCGATTCTTGCCCCTGGCAGCCCCATCAGGCAGTGCTCGATGGGAAGGACGACCTCGCCCCGCAGCCAAAGGCGGGTCTCAGCGAGCAGAGCATTGAGCACGAGAGGGACCGATCCCTCCAGGGCGTTCTCGAGGGGAACGAGTGCTTCCGTAGCGTGTCCCTGGATGAACGCTCCGAGGGTGTCAGGTATGGTCGGACAGGGGAGCAGGTTAGCCGTTTCGCCTATCCCCGGTGATGCGGCTGGCTCTCCGTAATACTCGTAGACATAACGCAAAGCTGCCGCCTCGCTGAAGGTTCCGGGCGGCCCCAGGTATGCCAGACAGGCTCGGTTCATCCACTGTCGGCCTCCGCACCGGACTCATGATCGGACTCATACCGTCGCAAAGTCCAGGAGTCTGCGCCGTACTTTTCATCCTCCAGTTGCCGGGCCAGAGCCTGCTCACGGGAAGTCAGCCCACCGGGTCTCAGGGTTATTCCCAGAGCAGCTTCGAAGCCGGCAACCAGGGCGTCGGCAACTTCCAGCCATGCTAACTCCCGGCCCAGCACCCGGTCAAGGGCCGTGGCATGTCCCTGCAGGACACGGATGGCCAAGTCGCGGTCGTCTTCCTCTTCATGATTTAGCAAGGAAAGGAAGAGTTCCTCGTCCAGGTGAAGCAGGATCGAACCGTGCTGTAACAGGCCGCCATGGCGACGGACCTGTGCACTGCCCACCACTTTGCGGCCGCCGGCCGTCAGCTCGTACCACGAAGGAGAGGCAAAACAAGCTGCCATCGCCGACCGGCGGTTGACTTCCCGGGAACTGCGTGCTGGGCCACCCCTACCGCCTCCGCCGCCCGTGCCGCCATCACCACCCGCGCTGCTGGCCATGGCACGAGGAAGGTACAGACCGACGGGAGCACCCAGCCGGGCCAAGCCGGCCAGCAAGGCCCGGCTCAGGTACCGATAGGAGGCGATGATGCCGGCGGGTAAGCCCGGTAGATCGACAGGCATGACGACGCTGTAGGTGACCTCGCGGTCGTGCAAGACGGCCCGGCCCCCGCTCGGCCGTCTCACCAGGTCATAACCTAGCTCACGCAGGCGTCGCCGGTTGACCACCTGTGCCTCTTGGTTGGCGCCCAAAGAGACGGTGGGACGAGCCCAGCTGTATAGACGCAGCGTCGGTGGTGAATGGTGTGTCCCCACTTCCCGCAGGATCGCTTCATCTACCGCCATCTGCCAGCTGCCACGAGCCGGGAGCTCCTCTCGCAACAGCCGCCAGTCCCGCACGGTTACCGGGACAGCGGCCACTGGCTCTTCGGTCACTTGTCTTCCCCTCCCGGCCTGGAGGCGGCCAGGACCGCTTTCCCCGCCGCCTGGCGCATTCGCCAGGTAAGAATGGGGTTACGATTGGCCCGCACCTCATCCAGGCGGGAGACTGGCGTGGTGTGCGGCGCCTCACGGAAGACACCGGGCGCTTCTCTGGCCTCGCGAGCGATGGCAATCAGGGCATCAGCGAAACCATCCAGCGTCTCTTTGGTCTCCGTCTCGGACGGTTCACACATGAGTGCTTCTTCCACAATGAGGGGGAAGGCCACGGTGGGCGGATGGTACCCATAATCGAGAATCCGCTTGGCCAGATCCATGGCCCGCAGGCCGGATTCCTCCTTCTGGCGGCGAGCCGAGAAGACGAATTCGTGCATGCACCGGCGGGAGTACGGGAAGGTGTAGACACCCGCGGCCCGTAGACGGGCCTGCAGGTAATTGGCGTTGAGCACCGCACCCTCGGCTACCTGCCGCAGCCCGGTTGCACCCAGCATGCGGATGTAGGTGTAAGCCCGCACCAGGACGCCAAAATGGCCGTAGAACTCTTTGACTTTGCCCACTGACAATGGGCCCGCTTGGTGCAATCGATACATGCCGGAGGCAGCGTCATACTCTACCCTCGGCCCCGGCAGGAAGGGTATCAGGCGCCGGGTCACGCCAATCGCCCCGGCGCCCGGTCCGCCCCCGCCGTGAGGCGTAGAGAAGGTCTTGTGCAGGTTGAGGTGGACGATATCGAAGCCCATGTCCCCGGGCCGGCAGACCCCCAGGATGGCATTCATATTGGCACCGTCATAGTAGAGCAGGCCGCCAGCCGCGTGGATGATCTCGGCAATCTTGGCAATCTCCTTCTCGAAAAGCCCCAGGGTGTTCGGGTTGGTCAGCATGAGTCCCGCCGTGGCCGGTCCGACCAGACGGCGCAGCTCATCCACATCAACACCGCCCTCGTGGTTGGAAGGAACGACCAGGACCTCGTATCCGGCCAAAGCCGCACTGGCCGGGTTGGTGCCGTGGGCGGAGTCGGGGACGATGATCTGGCGGCGAATCTTCTCCTCGCCCCGGTGGCGGTGATAGG
>JBLNBY010000305.1:0-4773 GCA_050260295.1 Bacteroidota bacterium | reverse complement strand
GTCCTTGGAGTTGCTTAGAGCCGCCACGGAACCGTTCGGGTGTGACCTGGTGTTCTTCTTCAACTACGTGCGGGTAAACGCCGGGCTGGCGAATCCCGTGCCCAACATCGAGCAGCACATGGATGACCTATTCGGAGGGGTTCGAGCGGACGGCCTCCGTAGGGAGCTTGTCGGTTTGGATTCCAGACAAAGGGAAGAGGCCATCATATCCGCCATCACGGCGGCCCTGGCCGCGGATGGGACCAGGCGGGTCGTAAAGTTCAAGTTCAAGAAGCGAGCGAGTCCGCGTACCAGCCACTATCTCGTTTTCGTGACGAAAGACCCGACGGGAGAGCGAATCATGAAGGAGATAATGGCAGGTGAAAGCCTGGAAGGCTCTCAGGGCGTGCCGACCTTTCAGTTCGATCCCTCGGGAGCTTACCAGGCGAGTCTCTTCGAGGCCCCTCTTGATGAGCTGGAGGAGGCACTCCTTCAGGCATTCGCGGGCAGGACATGCACCGTGAAGGAAGTCTACCATACTCACCGCAGCGAACGCCCGTACGTGCTGAAGAATTACAGGTCGGCGCTCCTGCACCTTGAGGCCATGGGTCGTGTGACGGTAGACCCCCCGGCCGGCGAACGACCAACCCGACGGGGGCTGGTGACGCTCGGGGAGGACGTACGAATTATGTTTCCGAAGGTAGGTTCTTGAGGTATGGCCGCTAGATCAGCGATCGAGTGGACAGAATCGACCTGGAACCCGGTTACAGGATGCACGAAGGTAAGCCCCGGTTGCGCACACTGCTACGCTGAAAGGCTGGCCAAGAGACTGAAAGCGATGGGCCAGCCCAACTACTCCAAGGGCTTCGACGTGACCCTTCACGAAGCAACCTTGGATCTGCCACTCAGGTGGAAGAAGCCCCAAACCGTCTTTGTTAATTCGATGAGTGACCTGTTCCACGAGTCTATTCCCGACGGCTTCATCCTCCGGACATTCGACGTGATGAAGAAAGCCCACTGGCACAAGTTTCAGGTGTTGACCAAGCGTTCTGAGCGTCTGCTCGTGCTCGACTCGCGTTTGCCGTGGTGTGACAATGTCTGGATGGGGGTCAGTGTCGAAAACAGGGACTTCCTTCATCGGATCGATGCTCTCCGGGCAACGGCAGCCAAGGTGAAGTTTCTTTCCCTAGAGCCACTGCTGGGCCCATTGGGGAGTGTTGATCTGACGGGCATCGATTGGGTGATTGTCGGAGGGGAGTCAGGGGCGGGGGCCCGGCCGATGGAAGAGGCCTGGGTGGTTGAGATTCGCGATCAGTGCGTGGAGGCCAAGGTGCCCTTCTTCTTCAAGCAGTGGGGAGGGGTCAACAAGAAGCGGCGGGGGAGAGAACTTGAGGGTAGGACCTGGGACGAGGTTCCGGGCTAGTATAGCCGGGCGGAATGCGTCTTGCGGAGATGGTTCCAGGGCGCCAGGGCCTGTTTCAGGCAGCTTCTGAGGTGAAAAGAGCGCGGCATCGAACAGCGAGCAACGGGGAGAGCGCTCCGTAAAGATGGGCTCTCCCCGTTTGACCCTTCACGCAAGACCACGTTCTTTAAGGCTGACGTACGAGCCACCTGCCCCGATGATCAAGTGGTCAAGCAACTCTATTCCTAAGACCTGGCCGGCTTCCTTCAGGCGCTTCGTGAGCGCCAGGTCCTCCGCCGAGGGCGTTGGGTCGCCAGACGGGTGGTTGTGGCAGGCGATTACGGCGACCGCGCCGGAGCGAATAGCTGGACGGAAAAGCTCGCGCGGATGTACGAGAGTCGCATTTGCCGTGCCAATGGAGACCACCTTGTGGGCGATCGGGGCGTTCTTCGCCGACAGCATGATGACGACGAACGTCTCCTGCTGTCTCAGTGTCAGCTCGGGAGCAATGTACCGGGCGACTTCCGCCGGGGAGCGCAGGACCGTAGACGGCGCCGGTTCGGCGACGTAGCGGCGGGCTAGCTCCATGGCCGCCAAGAGGCGGGTGGCCGCCGCCCGGCTCACGCCCGCCTCCTGCAGCCCCTCAACGCCGGCCCGCTCGATGCCCGAGAGGGTCCGGAACGACGCCAGCAGGTCCTCGCCCTTGTCCTCCCTGAGGGTGAGCGAGAGCAGGTCCGCCAGAGGCAGCTCGCTCACCGGTGTCCTCCTCACGACGTTGACCTCCTTCTAGCTGGGGACGATCTCGTCGACGATCTCCTCCACGATGCCGGAGGTGTCGACGATGCCACTCTTGGCTCGGTCCACGATGCTTTCGTGTACCTGCTCGGCCAGCGCGCCTACGTCCATCTCCTCCACGATGTCGTCGGCCAGGCGGCGGACGTCGATGTCGCACTCGATCCGGTCGCGGAGCTTCTCCGCCACGACCTCGGACAGCTGGTCCCAGACCCGGCTCCTCAAGACTGGTCACTCTCCTCTCATCAACCGCAACGGCGGGTGAACTGTCGTACGTTTGGCGAAGGAGGGCCGCGCAGCAGGCGGGCCCCTCCTACTTGCGCGCTAGGTCGTCGAGGGCGTCCTTCACGACGCCGGAGCTCTCGATGACGGCCTTCACGGCGCGCTTGACGATGGCCCGGCGGATCTGACTGACCAGCGCGGCCACGTCAAGCTCGGCGACGACTTCCTCTGCGATGCTATCGACGTCGATGTCTTGCTCGATCTCGTCGCAGAGCTTCCTGGCCAACGACTCGGCCAGTAGCTCCATGAAGCCCTTCACGAATCCTCCTCCCTTCCGTGGTGGCTGTCCCGGGTGATTCGGGATCCGGCTAACGAAATGACGACGGCCGGCACCTCCTCGACGCGTCGCGGAGGCCGCCACAGACCGCAAGACAAGACCCCTACCCCATCGCCGGGGTAGGGGTCGCTTGGATTGCAGCTGGTCTTGCGTGAGGGCCAGGACTCGCGTGGACGTCTTCTTGGACCGGGGAAAGGCGTATTGCCGGCGATCTTGAGTGCCCGGATCGAGTCGGCCAACCGAGCGAGCCGGCGCTTCCCAAGCGCCGGCTTCTTTCTCGTCTGCAGGCAAACGACGTGCCCTCAATCCCTGGAAGGGGGGGCGCAAGCCAAGTCGTCCGCTTTTCGATTGGGCGAGTCTCAGGGCCTACGAAGCGCGATGATGCCGCCCGGATGGCCGGACGCCTTCACGTCCATCAAGTAGCGACGCGGGCGCGGCAGATGTCCCACCATTCGCAACCGCCGCAGACCTGCTTGAGTTCGGGGTCCTGACGCAGCACGTGGCGGATCCTTGCGTCCACCAGCGCGAAGGGGAGGACCGCCCCCGGCGACACCCCGATCATGCCCAGAACCAGCCGGTCCTTGCGGCTGACGCGAGCCTCGGCCAATTCTCCGCCGGAGCGGCAGAGCCCGCCGCTCTTCGAGGGGCAGCAACTGCACACCGAGTCGCAGCCGGCCAGCAGGCGGACTTCCTGGTCGGGGCGAGCGCGGAGGCTTCGGACGATCTCCTCCATGTTCGTCACGAAGTCTCGGTCATAGCCTCGCCCGGCGAAGGTTTGCAGGCAAATCAGGTGGTGGCCGCGCAACGAGATCACCTGGCAGTCGCTCCAATCCATCGGCCCGAATCGGCTGGCTCGGCCGTCATCTGCCGCTCTGCGTACTTCTGCCGGGCGGTTCCTCCCTCCTCCCGGCGAGGTGGTGTCAGTGCTGAAGCCCTATGAAGAGGCCGGCAACTGACCCGATTGCCCCTCCGACAGCTGCTCCGACCGCCGTCCCGACGGTGTAGCCGAAGAAGGTGCCGGGGGGGCCGAAGACGGACCCGCCCACGGCGGAGATGGCGGCCACGATGGACCCTCCGACGGTGGCTCCAGCCGTGCCCCCTTGTCTTGACACAGGGGTCCACCGCAGCGGCCCAGGCGGAGCATCGCCTAAACCGCACTTTGGCCTCGTGGCGCAAAGTGAAGTGCACCATCCTCGATGAGTTGGGCTTCGTGCCTCTCTCCCGCGACACTGCTCAGCTCCTGTTCCAGTTCTGCGCCGACCGCTACGAGAGGGGGAGTCTGATCATCACGACCAACCTGGACTTCGCTAGGTGGACGGAGGTGTTTGGTGATGCCCAAATGACCGCGGCGCTGCTCGACCGAGTGACCCACCGCTGCCATATCATTGAACACACCGGCGAGTCTTACCGCTTCCGAGAGAGCTTACACCGCAAGACCACAGGAACCGAGGTTTAACTGATCATGCCGGGGTGGCTCAAAATTCGGCTGGCGCGGTGGCTCACAATTCGGTTGACGAACACAAAGGGGCGTCCGGGGGTTGCAGACGGTGTTGTTGCTTGTCAGACGCGGAGCGCTCCCCCACGATGAGGCCATGAAGACTGCCGAGGCCATCAGGACATCCAGCCCACATGTCATCACCGGGGCGATGCTGGCCGAATTCAAACAGAAGCTTGACACGCTTGGTCGAAACGCGATGTCCTCGGAACCGCCGAGAACCGGAAATTGACGCGAGGATTATCGCTGGAGCAGCTTCAGAGATTTCCTTCGCTGTTGCTCTATGGCTCCAAGAAGTGCGAAAGAGCCATAGATGAGCCATAGCAGGGCGTCAGGACTCATGTGAATGCGGATTCCGGACCAAATCGAACACCCGTTCCGATAAATCCCGAACACCTCTTCCGGCTTGAAGCCGAACACTGATTCCTTAAAATCCCGAACACCTATTCCTATAAATCTCGAACACCCGCAGGGAAGTAGAGGCGCTGGAAACCACCTGGCTGAAGGGACGGCCGTCCCCGTCTCCAACTCTGATGCAGCAGCATC
>JBLNBY010000304.1:0-2687 GCA_050260295.1 Bacteroidota bacterium | reverse complement strand
TGGCGGATTTCCCGCACTTCCGCCATGATGCTGGCATCAAGCCGCAATTCCCCCTGGATACTGGCCAGTACTACCTCCAGACCGTCATCGTTGGTCAAGGTGGTTGCGGCATACACCGGAGTGTACAAGACGATGTCGTTGTTACCACGGGGACGGTTCACCTTGTTGATGCGGATCGTTGGCTTGGCGGCGGGAGCGTGAGCATCTGCAGCAGCTGCGCCTGCGCCGTCCGGATCTGCACCGTCCGTGCCTGCGCCGTCCGGGCCGTTTGCGGCGACAGTGTCGGCCCCGGCGTCGCCACCGGTGACACCTGTGTAGACCGACATTGTCACCGTGACCTGCGGCATCCCCACGATGGCTTCGTCGTTTTCCATGATCCCGAGAACGGCACCGCCTCCGGGACTGGCAATCAGCTGCCCATCATGGATCACCAGGTCCGTGGGGATGCCAAGCGGCGGCGAGGTGCTGTAAGAATCCCCGTTTATCGCCGCGATCACGCGGTGTCCTGGCCTGCTGACCGCTCTGGCCTGTTCAGTGACAGGGGCCAGCCCCACCAGTTTCCCGTTGGAGAACCCTACCTCCAGGGTGATCTCGGGATCGCTCGGGTCTACTTCCAGAAGATGAATCTGCTGGCGGCCCCGGTTGCTCTGCACGACGAGCGCAATCTGTTGCACACCGGGGGCGATAGGGGTAGACCACATTTCGGTGACCTCGCCCAGTGCCAGGGAGGTGATTAACGTCGCTTGCGTCTCAGGCGGCGTCTCTTGTGCCGTCTCTGCCGCCGCTGCTGCCGATGCTGCCGCTGCTGCCACTGCCGGGTTTATGGCTTCCCCGAGAGGCGATAACGCCGCGCCCCCTGCTAGCGCCAAACCCATAGCCGGAAACACTGCTGAGACGTCTAGGCCAACAAACTTTGTGATAGACTGCCTGATGCCTGCTCCTTTGGGCTGCAAGAGCCCCCCGGTCACCTGGACGCCCATTGGCTACCTGCATGCTTCGAACCCTCCTGGCGGGAGGGTTCGTAACCTCGGTCGCCGAGCGCTTCCAAGTCGGATGGGCACGATCCCGGCCACCCGGCTCGGGGCGACGGACGAAGAACACGGCCGGGTACTTCAGCGCAAGAGCGTAAGGCGAATGATGAGCAGGGCCAGGACCAGGCCGAAGACGGGCTTGATCACCCGAGCGCCGCCCCGAATGGCCCAACCAGCCCCCAGCCAGTTGCCCGCAATGTTGGCAATGCCCATGGCGAGGGCGACGGTCCAGTTCACCTTGGCTGCGAGGCCAAAGGCGATCACTGCTGCAACGTTGCTCGCCCAGTTCACCAGCTTCGTGTTGCCGGTGGCCCGGGCAAAGCCGAAGCCAAACAGCCAGACAAAAGCGAAGGTCAAGAACGTCCCCGTTCCCGGGCCAAAGAACCCGTCGTAAAAACCGATCACCAGGCCGGCGGTGGCCGCCAGCACGTAGTCGCGAACTCGTGCAACCCCGAACCTGTCGTGAACCCCGAACTCCCGCCGGGCAAAGGTGATTACCGCCACTGCGACGACAAGGGGCGGTATGATGGCGGAGATTTTCTCGGACGGCAGGACGAGCGCCACCCGAGAGCCGCCGTATGAACCGGTCAACGCTGCCACCGCCGCGGTCAGGGCAATCGGCACGTGAACCTGGCCGTGGCGCGGGTAGCGGGCCGTGCTGAACGTGGTTCCCAGGCAGCTTTGCACCTTGTTCGTCCCCAACGCGAAGTGCGGCGGCACACCCGCCGCCAACAGCGCCGGTAAGGAGACGAGCCCGCCTCCTCCTGCCATAGAATCGACCAGGCCAGCAAAGAAAGCTGTCAACGCCAAGAACGCGAACACTTTTCGGCGGCGGTGTCCCCTTTCCTTGTCACCGCGGGTGCGGGGAGCCGCTACTCTCCCATATCAGGCATTATGTTCAGCATAGCGAAGCGATGTCCGACGAGACTAGGCAGGACGGATGCCGATTGCGCCGGCAGTACCCATTACAATCGCTGGTGCCACCACCAGCCTCTGAACAGCAAAACGGGGTGTGGCTGGGACACCGGTGGTTGAAAGGAAGGTTTACTGGTAGTGTCGTCGAAGAAGACGGCAAATCGTCCTGGAAGGAAGGTGTACCATGGGGCGCACCCGGTTCAGAAGCGTTGGATTGCTGCTTGCCGTCTTTTTGACGTTTGTGAGTACGGCTGTGACTGTATTGGCCCAGTCGAGTGCCAGTTCACCTGCGACAATCACCCTCTATCTGCACCAGAGAGATGTGCCAACCATGAACTGGTTCAAGGACACCGCCAAGCGTTTCGAGGAGAGCCATCCGGGCATCAAAGTCGAGATCATCACCAGCGCCGGCTCGGGTTACCTCACAAAGCTGACTACTCTCTGGGCGACCGGCATGCCGCCGGACGTCTGGGGACAGGCCGGGACGGGGCACGGCTGGCAAAAGGAAGGGTGGCTGCTGGACTTAACGCCCTACGTTCAAAAGGATCTAGCTGAACTGGACGTGAAAGACTTCCTGCCGTTTGCCTGGCAGTCGGCGCAGTGGGATGGCAAGGTGTGGGGGCTACCTGCCATCAGCACTGCTCCACCGGTATTCTACAACGCCGATATGTTCGAGGAACGGGGCGTCGTCGTGCCGCCTCACGTCTGGTCGGACAAGGGTTGGACGTGGCAGGACATGAT
>JBLNBY010000303.1:0-2555 GCA_050260295.1 Bacteroidota bacterium | reverse complement strand
GGACCGTCCGCAGTGGCCGTAAACTCAAGGCGAATCCGGTTCTCACCTTCACGAACGAGTTCCGAGATGTCTACCGCCTCGAAGTCAGGATCCCAGGCAAATGGACGAACCGTTTCGCCGTTGAGCTGAAGAGGCTGCCCGTTCAGCCAGACCCGCATCGCGCGCAGCTGTTCCACCACCAGCTTGACTCGCATACGGGCGAAATCCTCTGCCGTGGAGTTTACGCTGTTGTAGAAGGGGAACTCCATGATGACGGGCAGCGGTTGGTAGGGAAGTCTTCCCGACAGGTAAATGTAGGGTTGGGTCATCGCCTTCCGGTCGCTGGCCCGCAGCACCTCTTCCCGCCAGTGCGATACTGGTCGCAAGGGAGTTTCGGGTGCAAGGGCGGCATCCCCCCAGGCCAGCCGGCAGAAGTCGAGGACCATCAGGTTGGGGTGGAGACGCTCGACCGCCCAGGGGCCTGGCAGAATCCGGGATTGGGTATAGCGAGGGGAGGCCGCCTGGGTGGTTGTCGGACGTGAGGCGGGCGCCGGCGAGGCTTGGGCGGAGTTCTCAGTGACGTCTATGGTGAGGCACAGGCTCCCCGCCGGGGGGAACTCCCACTCAATCTCGGCAAGGCCTTGGCCGACGGTAACAATGTCTCCCGTTAGGAGATCCCAACGCCGGATGGTACCCGACAAGGGGAACCGCAGACGCACCCGGTGGGCATGATGCCGGTCGGTGGAGGAGAGGAAGTAGTAGTGGCGGTGGCCATCCTGACGGTGGTTGTAGAGGATCGGGAAAGTGTTTGAACCCCGGGCCTCCTTTCGGATATCACCCTCGGCTGCCAGCACCGGCAGCACCTTGATCTCCCGGGGCAGGACCCTGTCTAGATGCTCCAGTACGGCCCGGGTATCGGCGGCAACGAAGACCGCGGGGAGCGCAACTAGCTCCTGCCAGGCCTGCGGGTTGAGTTCCCCGGAAACCATTTCTGGTACAGGCGCGGTGAGGATGACGTGACCGCCACGACGGGCGAATTCCACGAGCAGCCGCAGAGTGCTTCGCTCCAGGTGAACTACGGGCGGTACCACCACTGCTGAGTACGTCTTTCGGCCGATGACAAAGGCAGGATTGTTGTTGTTACCACCATGGCCTTCATGACCTTCTTTGCCATCTTGACCATCTTGACCATCCTGGCTGCCCTTTACCGTGCCTTTTTCGGCGATGATGGTCTCATCACCAAGATCGAAATCGCGCTGATGGGCGAGGAGGGCGGAAAACAGTTCACGAAAACGCTCATCCAGCTGGTGAACTGGCTGCTCAGCACGCCGGCGGTCTTGTTCGGCTATGTAAGCGGGGAGCAAGGCCCAGGCTGAACCGATTGGATGAATGAGCAAGAGCGGGGCCGCCGGTTCACCTTGCGATGTGAAGAAGGCGGCACGGGCTGCATAATCGTTGAAGGTCCGATAATACGGCCAATAGGGTTGAGCCCAACTGATGTTGGCAGGGTAATCTCGTTTTCGCTCACCGGTCATGGAATAGAGGGTCAAGTGTTGGTTCATGAAGTTGACACCCAGGGCCAAATGGAAGTCCGCAATCCATTTCTGGTCGGCGAAGCTCATGCTATGGCCGGCGGTGCCGAAGATCTCGCAAAGCACCCGGGTTTTCCCGGTCTGGTGGGCGACGGAACTCACCTGTTTCAGCGTCCAGGGGTTATCGATATTCCGCCCGAGGTGATCGATGCCGGGAAGCTGCTGGTAAACATAATGCGGCATGGCGGCCCCGATGCAAGTGGCCTGGGAGACGAGTGAATCCTCCTCCAGATAGTGGCCGGTCATGGCGATCCCGTGCTCTTCACACCAGCGGCTGTACGGGATCGTGAAGTTGGTCAGGAAGAGATGGAGCAGGGTTTGCCAGTAACAGTAGCGGATGCGAGCGGCATCCTCACCGTCGAAGAAAAGCAGCGGAAGATGTTCCAGTAAATCAAAACCATGCAGTTCTTGGAAAACCTGCGGCAACGACGGAGTCCACGGAGAAGAATCGGCAGGAAGCGGCCAGCGGAAGTTGGGCTCGTCGGTAAAGATGCCGGGGACGTGGGGGCCGAAGTCTTTGCCGATAACCCGTCGATAGGCTTCGTGGGTTACGTCAAGGAAAGCCCGGGTCGCACGGCCATCGAGCAAGTCAACGTAACATTCTCCGTTGTACCAATCATTACCCGGCGGCATCGTGAACTCTTCGCTGATCAGATAACCTGTCTTTGGGGTCTTTTTGGTTCCCTCCAAGCCGTGCTGATCACTCTTTTTTTCAGGTTGGGCATAGGCTTTGTCCTGCCGTAAAGCTCCAGTTCCGTCGAGCTGTCGATAGGCAGACAATCGTCCTGGTTCTTCCCATTCAAGCTCGTATGCGAAGATGCGCAGGCCCGGCTGTCCTCTCGGCCTGGTCTCCAGTGCGGTACGGGCCTCTGCCTGGTCAACCAACCGGGAGCGCAGGCCATGCTGTCTATACTCAGGACCCAGAGCAGGAACGATGCCGCCGGCAAAGCCGCTTGGCCACTTGTCCTCGTCGTACAGCCATGC